>NZ_JBJXVK010000033.1:0-40442 GCF_046159765.1 Pectobacterium artocarpous | reverse complement strand
CATAAAACTCTATGCCTGTCTTGTTTTCTGGGGATTCCTCAGCCTTACGGGCCGTCGCTGGAGCAACGTCAAAAATTTTTTCCCGGAAATTTTTTGATGCCGGGTTATCCCTTCCCGTCACTTTCTGGCAGTTAGCGCCCGCGCTGTGAGGAAAGGTGTTGTGCCAGAGTAGGTAGTAAACCATTGTTGAGCACTTCGGCCACGTTAAAGCGCATGTACGACAGGTCTGTTAGGGAAAACATGTTGCCTGGGGCCACGAGATGCCCTTGTTGTAGCATCTTCTGGGCTATATCGAACGCATTGACACCTTTCCCCAGATTGGCCCATAAATAGAAGCCCGCGTCGGGCTCATAGTCAAGATGCAAATCCAGCGCCTGTAATGCCTCGGCGGCAAGGGGGCGCAGACCGGTGAGGCGCGTGCGAATCTGTTCGCAGTGGTGACGATAGTTGCCCTGGGTCAGCAAGCGATATACCGTGCGTTCCACTAGGCTGTTGCTAGCGATACAGTGCAGCGAGCGGTTCATCGTCAGCCATTCGATATGCGCCGTATTGGCGGCCAAGTAGCCGACGCGCAGGCCGGGTGCGAGCGTTTTGGAAAAACTGCCGACATAGATGACGCGACGCAATTGATCCAGAGGCGAGAGGCGTGTGGGCACGGTAGTCAGCCCCTGTGGCAGCAGATCGCCATAGGTGTCGTCCTCGACGATCGTCAGGTCGAACTCTTCCGCTAGTTGCAGCAGTTGAAAGGCGATGGGCGGGGCCAGGTGGTTACTGGTTGGGTTATGTAGCACGGAGCTACAGAAGAAAAAACGCGGGTGATACGTCTCGCACAGGGAGCGCAGTTCCTCCAGATCCGGCCCGTCGGCGCGACGCGGCACACAGCGTGTCTCCAGACCGTTCGCCATCAAGCGCTGAATCAGCAAAGGTTGACAAGGCTGCTCTACCAGTACGCATTCGCCGGGCGCGTTCAGGTAGACCTGGATAATAAGGTTCAGAGCATCGGCGGCACCGCTGGTCAGCATAATGTTCGCCGGTTCGACGTAGATTCCCATGTCATGCAACTTCAACTGTAGCTGGTTGCGCAACGGCAGGTAGCCTTGAGGATCGCCAGTCTGGCCCAGTGCGCGCTGATTGCCGCGCGCCACGGTGCGCAGTTCCCCGGCGATGCTGGTTTCGTCCATCCACATTTCCGGCAGATAGCCGATGCCGCTGTAGCTTTTTAGTGCCGGTGCTGGCCTTAACAACGCCAGGCGAAAACGCATACAGGCCAGTTTCTCATCCGTGTTGAGCCTTCCGGGATGTACATCGATCTTTTCCGGTGGCTGACGTGCCGTGCGGGAGCGGACGTAAAAGCCGGAGCCGCGCCGCGATTCCAGCAAACCGTGGGCCACCAACTTGTCATAGGCGCGGGCTGCGGTATCGCGGCTGATACCGCAATCTTCCGCCAATTGGCGCACCGAGGGCATGCGCATCCCTTTGGCGATATGCTGGTATTTGATGGCGTTGGCTACCAGCGTAAAGATCTGATCCACCAGGGAAAGCGAACCATCTGACGCCGCGATGGCAGAGAGTTCCGCTTTATCGATAGTGAAAGGGCGGGTGCCGCGTACAAGCGGATTTTTCATACCTCAGACGCTCCTCATAAGCCGGTATCTCAAGCCATAATAATCGCTTAACTGTCATGATCAAGTGGTCGTGACAAAAAAAATATATGATAAAACTGTATTGATACCTCATGCCATAATGAAACTTCATGATGGCTTTTTTTATCCATGGATATAAGAATAACTTATTCAATAAACTCATTTTAAATTCACCAAAACAGATAAACTGTCATGAAGTAACGATCATGCCAGAAGCTGCTTTTTGTGCTAATTGTACCGATGACTGTCGAATGGGATTTGGTAACCTGCTTGTCATGTTTCCCCATAAGTCAAGGTGCTAATTATGTTACTCCATCAACATTTCCGTCTGAGCGCCGTGCTGCTCGCCGTTTCCGCCGCGTTGTCGGCAACCGACGCATCCGCGCAAACCTCTGCGGCGCAACAGCAGACTATGACAGCCCGTTCATATCATCTCAACTCGGCATCGCTGGCCGATACCTTGCAGGCTATTAGCCGGATCAGCGGCTATCGCATTGAGTTCGTTCCGGAAGCGGTGACAGGTCTCAGGGCCGGCGAGGTGAATGGTGAACTGACCGTGTCCCAGGCTGTCACCCGAGCGCTGGCGGGTACCGGTATGTCTGTCAGTGACGTGGGGAACGGCATCTTGCTGGTATCTCAGACGACAACGTTGGACAGCATTACCGTGGTGGCGCAGCGCGATCAGGCGGAAGAGAGTTTCAAGGCAGATCGCTCCGATACGGCGACGCGCAGCGGAACAAGCCTGATGGAAACGCCGGGATCGGTGACTGTCGTCACCAGTAAGGTTCTGGAATCGCAGCAGGTTCAGTCGATACAGGATGCGCTGGCCAACGTGAGTGGGGTCTCTTTCGATGAATCCCCGCAGGGCAAACCTTCACTGTCCATCCGTGGTTTTTCTGATACGTCGTCTATGGTGAATGGCGTCAGCGATTCATCCGCCTCATTGACCAATGTGTTCAACGTCGAACGTATCGAGGTACTGAAGGGGCCGCAGGCAATCCTATCAGGAGCTAACTCTCTGGGTGGCAGCGTCAACGTTGTTACTAAAAAGCCGCAGGCCGACGCTCTGCGTTCGGTGCAAGTGCAATATGGCACTCATAACGATGTGAGCGTGGCCGGCGATGTCACTGGTGCCCTGACTGAAGACCAACGGCTCAGCTATCGTCTGATCGCCTCCAAAGCGGACGCTCAGAAAAGTGATGCGGGCTACAACGGTCGCGAGGATGTCTCTCTGATGCCGCAGTTGCGCTGGAAGGACGAGAACACCGACCTGATTGTCGGCTATTCCTATGGCAAACAGCACGATCCGCTGCAAAAATATACCTATGCTCGTAACGGCGTCATTCAGCCGGTGCCTGAGATGCGACTGGGAAACAAAAAGGATGGTTTCGATAGCGAGCAGCGACGCGCCTTTTATCAGTTAGAACAGTATATTACACCTAACGTGACTTTGATCAGTCGATTACAATACGCGCGCACGGACTTCGATCTACATGTATACAACTCCAGTGGTCTGAGCCATACCACCGACAGCGGTGAAAGCTGGTTCTTCCCCAACCGTTCGCAGTATGAGACGACGGAAACCAGCGGCGACCATTACCTGCGTTTCGAAGGGGATACTGGACCGGTATCGCACAAGCTCTCGGTTGGTATCAACCATACTAAATACAGTTCGAAGACCCAGGAATTTCAAAACCTGGACGGTAGCGCTACCCAGCAGATTTCGATATATCCTCCTAACTATTTCCCGTTCCCGGAAGTCAATGCGGTCACGCAGGATGTGTTCGGAACAACGGACACCACATCGGAACAACTGGGCACATTTGCACAGAATCTGCTGACCTATGGCGACTGGAACCTGCTCCTCAACCTGCGCCGCAGCCGCTATACCACGACCAGCAGTTCCACCTATGATTTTGGCGGCATGATTGAAACATTCGCGGAAGGGAAGAAAAAAGAGTGGGTCACGACGCCGGGGATCGGCCTGATTTATAACGTCACCCCTGAGACATCGGTGTATGCCAGCTATGCCGAGGGGTTCACCCCGCAGTTCGATCGTCGTTGCGGCGGTGGTTCGTTGGAACCGCAAAGTTCGCGCAACCGCGAACTTGGTGCCAAGTTCGATTTGCTGGACAGCCGTCTGTCACTGACGACCGCCGCGTTTGAACTGCAGCAATCCAATGTCCTGGAGTATGACAATCTCGGAGACTGCTACAATACGCTTGCTGGTCAGATGACGCGTGGTCTGGAGTTTGATCTGCAAGGAGAACTGACACTCGGCTGGAGAGCGGTCATTAACTATACCTACAGCCGACTCAAAGACGAAAGCAACCCAGATCGCATCTTCACCGGGACCCCCAAGCACAAGCTAAGCCTCTGGACCACCTATGAGATACAGCGCGAGGCGCTGCGCGGGTTGGGATTTGGTTTGGGCATCTCCGCCTTTAGCCATGCCAATGGCGACAGAAGGTCGGCCTATGCATTTACCACTCCCGGCGCAGCGCAGGTAGATATGAGCGTCTTCTATAATAGGAATGCGTGGAGCACCACGCTGGGCGTGAAGAACGTCTTTGATAAAGATATCTACGAGGCAGCAACCAGTAACTTTGTTCGCGTCAGGGACGGTCGCACACTCTTGCTGACAACCAAATACAGCTTCTAAGGGATACTGGGATCTTTCATGTCGTTAATATCAAGCAAAGCGCGCAATCGTAGCGCACATTCGGGTGACCCTGATCAGGGCCGCCCTACTATTTTACAGCTAGCCGCGCCGTTCTGGGTATCGGAAGAGCGTTATAAGGCGCTGTTCAAGCTGGTGATCATTCTTTGCATTATGTTCAGCATGACGTATTGCATGATTTGGGCCAACCGGCTGGCTGGCGAAGTTATCGATGCGTTGGTGAACCGTCAGTGGGAACTGGTGTTGAAAACGCTACTGATCAGCACTGTCGTAGGGTTGAGCGTCAGTATTCTCACTATTTTGAACGCGGTGTTCAACAATCTGCTGGATTTGCAGTGGCGTACCTGGCTGACGCATCGTTTCATGCAACGCTGGACCGACAATCATGCCTACTACGATATTGAACGCGAGGGGACGTTAAGTAACGCGGATCAACGCATTGCCGAAGATGTGAAACTGTTCACCAATCAGACACTGAGTCTGACTCTGGGCTTCATCTCTGCCGGTGTGATGGCGATTGGTTACGGTCATCTGCTGTGGTCGCTGTCGGGCAGTCTGGAATTCGAAGTGGCGGGCTGGCAGATTGTGATACCAGGCTACATGTTCTTTCTTGCTTTTATTTATATCGGTGTGCAATTTCTGCTGATGCACTGGGTAGGCAAGAAAATGGTGTCGCTCAACAACGAGAGACAAACCGTAGAAGCCGACTATCGCTACGCAGCTATGCAACTGCGCGAAAACGCGGAGCAGATTGCCCTTTATGGTGGTGGTCAGCGTGAACGTCGGCGGTTGGCCGATCGTTTTCAACAGGTCTACGTTAATACTGTGGCAATCGTTAAACGCACGGCGAAGGTGATGCTAATGCAGGATGGTTACGGGCGTATATTCGAACCGGTGCCGACCATCGCCGCGTTACCGCGTTATTTTTCCGGCGAACTGACCATGGGCGGACTCACTCAGGTGACGGGCGCCTTCAACATGTTCAGTGGGGCGCTGTCTATTGCGACTCAATCTTATCTCGGCATCACCAGTTGGCTAGCCATCGCCAACCGACTGCGCGATCTTTCCGCGTCGTTGGAACAATCCCGACACCGCGTCAGTGGAATTAGCATTAGCCAAAATGAACGCTCTGAACTGACTGTTTCCGCGCTACGGCTCTATACGCCCCGGCATGAGCCATTGACCGATATCCCGCCGCAACGTTTTTCACTGGGTGAACGCTGGCTGATTACCGGACCATCGGGAACGGGAAAAAGTACGTTTCTGCGTGCGCTGGCCGGGTTATGGCCCTATGGCGACGGCGCTATTCGGCGTCCGGCCGATCGCTCCGTGCTGTTCCTTCCGCAACGCAGCTACATTCCCGATGGCGATCTCAAGTCAGCCTTGACCTACCCTGGCGAAGCGGAGCAGTTCAATGACGCAGACTGCCGAGAGGTGTTGCGGAAGGTGGGGCTGGAGCAACTGTCTCTAAGCGATTGTGAGCACTGGCGGCAAAAATTATCCGGAGGTGAACAACAGCGTCTGGCGATAGCGCGCGCCCTGCTACACCAACCGCACTTCCTGTTCCTGGACGAAGCGACAAGTGCCCTTGACGAGGCGTTCGAACGCCAGCTTTACGCCATTCTGCTGGATTCTCTGCCGCACAGCGCGGTGATCAGCGTAGCCCATCGCAGCCAACTGCGACAGTATCACGATCATGTGCTGGAGTTATGTCCGTGCTCTCCTGCCGCGACGTTGAACATTTCGCCAGCTATTCCGGCCGAACGTCACGATGAGCCAATGGGAAACGCTGCTATGCCCGTAGCCGATAGCTAATCAAGGTATAAGGTGCGTTGTAATCTAGACTCTGTAGGGGTATCAGATCTTTTTCAGGACTTTTGTTGTTTTAACAGGCCAGTAACCAGCCGATGTTATTCGTACCTGGAAGTCTCAGCGTGCTCTGATTTTAACGTGCTGGTCTTCCAGACTTAGGTTATCGGGATACTTTCGCTGTAGTGGGATCCATTTGGACAAAAGTGTGGTTTGCCACATGTCGTATCCGTAGGTTATCCGCCCGACATGCTTCTCTCGATGTTTTGTTTTTATCGCTTCATGCTTTCCCCTCTTTCCCTTCTCTATCATGCACGGGAGGGCAGTATTACCTGAAATAATATCCTGCCGAATAGCTGTTATTTTTTAACCTGAAAATGACGATTAAAAGACCATTTCACTACCTTTTTCGACAGTTTTTGTTATGAAATAGCGCATTAAATATATGCTTGGTTAATCATGCTTTTACTGTATTTTTTTATAGTATAAAAATCTAAAAATTTTAATTAAAAAGTAAATAATTGCTAAATTATCTAGTATTTATTTCTTAGATAGAAAATAATTACCTGAGTTATGTAGATATTTATTCTGTAAAAAGTAAAAATGTAGTGTAAATGGTTTTACTAAATTAAAATTAATGGGGTATTTACATTAATTATTTTTATTAGCTAATTAATCATTTCGTTTTTAACGAAATTAAAAGGCATAAAATATATTCCTTTTCCGTTAATTGAAGATCGAAGTAATATCGTTTTTTCCTATATCTATTCTTACTTAATTCTTTTAATTTATTGTTTTTATTGGTTTTCTTCTTTAGTGGTTCGCTTTAGTTGCTCTGCTATATAAGCGTTGACCATACGTTTAAGTTGTGTGTATGATCCAAACTCAAAATATAAATGTATTTCATTCCTTCTTGGTGTGACTCTTTTACACTGATATAAATCGTAAATTTACGGTTTTATTACGATTTTATTATGGTTTTTTAATTCGTTTTTAATTTATTTCATCTCGCTGGTCGAAAAACAAATGCGTTATTTGTTTGCCGAATCACTGCCGTTCTTATGGACTACGGCGGGCTTTTGGTAGGAATCGACTTTACTTCTCCGGGCCCGAGTGCCCTTACGTTGGTATAGACACATGGCAAAAGGAACTGATGGTGCATCTGTCGCACCAAAGGAACGTATTAATATCAAATATGTTCCGGCCACTGGTGGTCAGCAGGCGGAAATAGAATTGCCCTTGACGCTGATGATCGTGGGAAATATGAAAGGGCGCACAGAGGAAACACCGATCGAAGAGCGTCAGACTGTCTCGATCGATAAGAACAACTTTACCTCGGTGATGAAAGAAGCAAATCTGGAATTGAATTTCAGTGTGCCAAACCGCCTTGAAGAAGAAAGTCAGGACGACCTGCCAGTGAAACTGAGCATCGGCGGTCTGAATGATTTCTCCCCTGACCGCATTGCTCAACAGGTGCCTGAATTACTTAAGTTGCTTGATTTACGTGAAGCGCTGGTCGCGCTGAAAGGCCCCCTTGGCAATATTCCCTCATTCCGTAATCGTTTGCAGGATCTGTTGTCCAGCGATGAAGCCAGAGAGCAGCTTTTGAAAGAGCTTGATCTGGTAAAACCCGCCGAATAATTGACGAAATAGGGAAATAAATATGTCAATAATTGAAGAACAGGTTCAGGCAGGCGCTGCCAGCGCTTCTGGATCCCTGCTTGATGACATCATGGCTCAAGCGCGTATCAGCCCGGTTGATGAAGGCTACAGCGTGGCTAAACAGGGTATTGCCGCGCTGGTCGCGAACATTCTTGATAGCGGTAATGCAGCAGAACCCGTGAACAAAGCGCTGGTCGATAGCATGATCGTCGAACTGGACAAAAAACTCAGCAAGCAGATTGACGTTATTCTGCATGCGAAAGAATTGCAGGAACTGGAATCTTCCTGGCGTTCGATGAAACTGCTGGTTGATCGCACCGATTTCCGTGAAAACATCAAACTGTTGGTGTTGCATGCGACGAAAGAAGAGCTATTGGACGATTTCGAATTCGCGCCTGAAATCTCACAGTCTGGCTTCTATAAGCACGTCTATTCCAGCGGTTACGGTCAGTTTGGCGGCCAGCCTATTGGTGGCGTGATTGGTGACTATGCGCTGACGCAAAGCTCACCAGACATCAAATTGATGCAGTATGTCAGCGCCGTTGGCGCGATGGCGCACGCGCCGTTCATTTCTTCCGTTGCGCCGACCTTCTTTGGCGTAGATAGTTTCACCGATTTACCTTCCATCAAAGATCTGAAATCCGTTTTCGAAGGCCCGGCCTACACGAAATGGCGTTCGCTGCGTGAATCTGAAGATGGTCGCTATCTGGGGCTGACGGCACCGCGCTTCCTGGCTCGCCTGCCTTATGACCCGGTAGAAAACCCGATTAAAGGCTTCAACTACAAGGAAGATATCAGCACCGATCACGAACACTATCTGTGGGGCAATACCGCCTACCTGATGGGAACGGCGCTGACGGACAGCTTCGCGAAATACCGCTGGTGTCCGAACATCATCGGTCCGCAGAGCGGCGGTGCGATTACCGACCTGCCGGTGCATGTGTATGAAGCCATGGGCCAACTTCAGGCCAAGATTCCGACGGAAGTGCTGATCACCGATCGTCGCGAATATGAAATGGCGGAAGAAGGCTTTATCACGCTGACGATGCGTAAAGACAGCGACAATGCGGCTTTCTTCTCGGCTAACTCAGTGCAGAAGCCGAAGGTGTTCCCGAATACCAAAGAAGGCAAAGAAGCGGAAACCAACTACAAGCTGGGTACGCAACTGCCGTACATGTTCATCATCAACCGTCTGGCGCACTACATCAAAGTGCTACAGCGTGAACAGATTGGCTCATGGAAAGAGCGTCAGGATCTTGAGCGTGAGTTGAATACCTGGATTAAACAGTACATCGCCGATCAGGAAAACCCGCCGGCAGATGTTCGTAGCCGTCGTCCTCTGCGTGCTGCACAAATCAAAGTGCTGGATGTAGAAGGAGAACCAGGTTGGTATCAGGTCACTATGTCTGTTCGTCCGCACTTCAAGTACATGGGGGCGAACTTTGAGCTGTCGCTGGTAGGGCGTTTGGATAAGGAATAAGACTGATGCCGTCTCTTTCTGCCTGGGAAAGGGGAAGCGCGGCAAGTCTGTTTGATCGTATCCGTGGGGAGGAGCGTCGCTCCTCCCCTGAAACGGAAGTTGAAGCACTGATCGAGTCCGTTAAGCGTCAACTGGACAATGTGCTCAACACCCGGCCCGGAAATTGTCGCAGCGCACCTGAGCTTGGCGTAATTGATTTTAATGACGCAACGCAGGGTGGGGCGGACATTCGGGGGAAAATCCGGGAGGCGATCCGACAGTGTATCTGTCGCTTTGAACCTCGAATTGTTCATGTGGATGTCAACACATCGGATTATTTATCGAATCCGATGGAGATGTCGTTTCAGGTTACCGCCCGGGTCAGATTGGAAGATCTGGAGCAGGTTGCCTCTTTCAATATCCATATGGATAGCCACCGCCATTACAGAATGATCTGATTATGTCACTGGAACATTTTTTCAGGGATGAGCTGACCTACTTGCGTCTGCAAGGGCGTGAATTCGCCAAGGCGCACCCTGAGCTTACCCGATTTTTGTCAGAACAAACCACGGATCCAGACGTCGAGCGTCTGCTGGAAGGGTTCGCCTTTTTGACAGGGAGCCTGCGGGCGAAGATCGAGGATGAATTTCCGGAACTGACACACGGTCTGCTGGGCATGCTGTGGCCTAATTACCTACGCCCTGTACCGAGCATGACGATTATGCAGTTTTCGGTACTTCCCGGCGCGATTGCCCAACCCGCGTTTGTTGAGCGCGGCTGTGAACTTGATAGTCTGCCGATTGATGATGTGGTTTGCCATTTTCAGACCTGTCACGATGCCTGGATTTATCCGGCGGATATCCGCGAGATCAAGGTACAGAGCGGCAACGATCTTTCCACCATTACGCTGGACGTTGGGCTGCATGGCCCGCTATCGCTAAGCGACCTGCAACTCGACAAACTGCGCTTTTATCTGGGCGGTGATACTTATACGGCCTACGAGCTCTATTTCTGGATTGCCAGTCAGCTGTCGCACATCGAGCTGGAAATCGATGGTCAGCGCTTCCGTCAGGAAGCCAGCGTGCTGAAGACGGTCGGCTTCGAGCGGGAAGATGCGCTATTGCCGTATCCCGGTAATGTCTATTCGGGCTACCGCATCTTGCAGGAATACTTCTGTTTTCCCGAAAGTTTTCTCTTTTTCCAGCTCGCGGGGGCGGTATGGCCGGATCTCCCGCTGACGGTAACGGAATTCCGTCTGCATTTTTGCTTTGACCGCCCACTGCCGGCGGAGCTGAAGATCCGCCCTGATTCGTTCATGCTCAACTGCGTGCCGGCAATCAATCTCTTCCAGCATGATAGCGAACCGATCAACCTCAGCGGGCGCCAGACGGATTACCCGCTGAAAGCCAGCTACCGTAACGCGGATAGCTTTGAAATTTTCTCCGTGGATAAGGTTGAAGGCTGGGTTGAAGGGAATTCAGGCCGTGCTCGGGGGATTCCACGCACCTATCAGCCTTTTGAGAGCTTTCAGCACCAAATAGAGCGCGCCAAAGGACGGCTGGCGCTCTATTACCGCATTCGGGTAAGAGAGGCGGTGAATGGCAACGGCTTTGACCACATGCTCTCTTTTGTCCGTGGCGATGAGCAGGAAGTGATTGATTTGGATGAGTCGATCTCGGTGACCCTGACCTGTACCAACCGATCGCGTGCGGCACAGCTACCCGTTGGATCGATCTGCGTGCCGACGGGGAATTCGCCGTCTTTCGCGACGTTTCGCAATCTGGTGCGGCCGACGCGACCCCTGCGGCCTGCAATGGATGGCAGCCTGCACTGGACGCTGATCTCCAACTTGTCCCTGAACTATGTGTCGCTGCTGCGGCGTGATGCGCTGGTACAGATTCTACGTACCTACGATTTCCCTGCGCTGCACGATAAGCAGGCAGAGCAAGCCTCGCGTAAGCGTCTGGCGGGTATCGAATCCATCGAAACTACCCCTATCGACCGTCTGGTTCAAGGGATGCCGGTGCGCGGCTTGAAATCCATCCTGTCAGTACGGCAATCCGCGTTTTCCAGTGAAGGAGAACTCTATCTGTTTAGTACGGTGCTGGCGCACTTCTTCTCGCTATACGCCAGCGTCAACGCCTTCCATCTGTTGGAAGTCGTCAACATCGATAACAAGGAGCGCTACCGATGGCCGGTACAGATAGGTCAACACTCCATGATGTGACGTTCCGTCAGGATGTCTCACGCTTTAATTTTTTCCAACTGGTGGAATTGCTTAACCAACTGGAAGGCGTGGATCTGGAACAAGAGCTGGATTTTCGCCCTGAACAGGAGCGCCTGCGCTTTCGCTCTACGGCCTCCATCGGGTTTCACCCCGGCGATATCTTACAGGTGGAATGTGATGACGAGGGCCGGCAGGAGCTGGAGGTCGCGTTTCTGGGCCTGCACGGCAGCCAGTCCCCGATGCCCGGTTATTACCTTGAAGAGCTGGCTTGGGAATACGCGCAGGGTGAGCAGAAGCTGGGCGTGTTTCTCGACTTCTTTCATCACCGCTTACTGACGCTGCTGCACCGCGCATGGCGCAAATACCGCTATCACGTCCGCTTCCAGAACGAGGGGGAGGATGGATTCTCTCGCCTGATGTTTGCGCTCGTGGGGTTAGGGAATGACGCCGTACGCGACAGCCTGCCGGTTAACCGCGCCAAGATGCTGTCCTACGCCGGGGTGCTTGCGAGCCCTAGTCGTTCGCCGGAAGTCGTTGCTGGGTTAGTCATTCACTGTTTTGACCTGGACGACGTGGCCGTTCTGGCCTGGCAGCACCGCCGCGTTCCTATTCATGAAGGGCAGCAGAACCGGTTGGGAAAAGCCAACATGATGTTGGGCGGTGATTTTGTTATCGGCGACAAAGTGAATGACTGTGCTGGCAAGTTTTTGCTCAAGGTCGGCAACCTCAGCTTTAGCTGCTTCCTCAGTTTTCTGCCCAACGGCGAACATTTTCAGCCGCTGGTGCGTTTTGTCTCTTTCATTCTTCGCGATCAGTTGGCCTGGGATCTGCGTCTTGGCTTCGCGGAAGGCGAAGCCAAGGGGTTAAGTCTGGGCAGTGAGCAAAGCAGCCGGTTGGGATGGAGCAGCTTTCTCGGGCAGCCGCCCGCGGATCCCTATGTGACGATTTGTGTGCAGGAGTAAATGTGAACGTAATCCACCCACTCACGTTGGTTGTGCTCAACAGTGAACAGCTCGATATCAATTCCCAGGTGCAGCACCAGTTTGATCACCGTGGCGGCACGCTGGGGGCGTCGGAAAAAGATCAGTGGCAACTGCGGGATCGGCTGGGCTCCGTGGTGCCGGAGCATGCACGGATCGACATGATCGATGGTTATTTCAGCCTGTGCGATCTGAGCGGTCAGTCTTTTATTAACGGATCGCTGTCGCCGATTGGGCGCGATCGCAAAGTCATTTTGTCGCACGGCGACGAACTGGTCATTGGGCCTTTTCGGCTGGGCGTGTACATCGGCGATCCCGCCACGGAACAGGACATCGATCAGGTCTTAGGACAGCGCACGGACGATGTACTAGGCGGCTGGCTAAGTGAAGATAAAAAAAGGCGCGCCACGGATCTCGCCGATCCGTCAGTCGCGTTGAACGACCCGCTGTGGGCGCTACAGAAAGAACAGAACCAGCCTTTATTGCCATCAGACAGTGAGACGGTCGGAGAATCGCTCACGACCTCTCTTTCTTCCTTTTCTTCTGCTGAGGACACCATGGATCAGAAATTTGTGGAATTACCGACCATCAACACACCGTATGCGGGTGACGGGCTGGAGGGCTACAGTGATGGCACCTCACTGGCACCATTGATGCGCGGGCTGGGGATGTCGCTTCAGCCGGGTGATGATGCGCGGCTGCGTGAAATGCTGGAAGAGATGGGGAAAAGCCTGCGCGCGATGGTGGAAGGTTTGCTGGCATTGCAGACGGAACAGGCTGCACTGGCGGATACCCATTTACGCCCGATTGAAGATAACCCATTGCGCTTGGGGCTGGGCTATGCGGATACGCTGTCGGTGCTGTTTGCCGAAGGCAAAAGCCCGGTGCACCTGTCTGCGCCTGCCGCGGTGGAAGAAGTGCTGAACAATGTTCGGGTACACCACATCGCGAATCAGCAGGCGATTGCTGTGGCGCTGGAAAATATTCTTCAGGCTTTCTCGCCTGCCGCGCTGCTCAACCGCTTTGAGCACTATCGTCGCAGTGGCGAACAACTGGCGGCGGATGATGGCTGGGCATGGCAGATGTATCAGCACTACTACCGTGAATTAACCTCACCGCGCCAACAGGGCTTCCAGAAACTGTTCCATCAGGTGTATGCGCAGGCGTATGACCGCGCCGTGCGTCAGCAGCAGGAGCAAAAATAATGCTGCGAGCACTGTGTTTATGTTCCCTGATGTTCCTGCTGTCGGGGTGTACCACGCTGGGCAAGATGGCGCAGGTGGCGGCGAACCCAGACATTCAGGTCGGCAGCAACAGCCATCAGCCTTCTACCGTGGGATTCAGCCTGCTGGCGGAACCGGACGTTAACCCGAACGACAGCGGTGAAGCGGCACCTATCGAGTTCCAACTGGTTTTGCTGGCGGAGGATTCGCGTCTGCTCGCCACCGATTATGACCAAGTTACGACAGACATCGAAAAGGCGCTCGCCAAGAACTACATCGACCATCAGGACTACACACTGCTGCCGGGACAATTCAAATACTTGCCGCCCGAAGCGTTGGACGAAAAGGTGCATTACCTCGGCGTGATAGCACGCTATGCGGACCCAGAAAGCTCGGAATGGCGCAAAGTCATCAAGCTAAAAAATACCGGACAAACGTATCAGATCCTCGTGCACCTGCGCCGGGATGAAGTCGAAATCAAAAAAGACCAAGAAGAAGAATAATTATGTCGAGTCGCAATCGCATTATCTGGCGGGAAGGTCTGTTCATTAAACCGCAGCATTTTCAACAGCAGCAAAGACACACCGATTACGCACTGCATGCGCGTCTCAGCGCCCTCAGTGATTATTTCTATGGTTTGCAGTCGCTGGCGATTAATGAGGAATATCTCAATTTTGGCCGCATTGCGTTGGTGAACGCCAGCGGTGTGATGCCTGATGGCACCGTTTTTAACATTCCGGGTGATGACGCGTTGCCACTTCCGCTGGAGATCACCGATGTGGCGCTGGCAAACCAGAAAGTGTATTTGGCCTTGCCGCTGGCGGTGAACGGCGTTAGCGAAGTGGGGCAGCCGGGGCAGGGGATCGCCAGCCGTCTACAATCACACCGGCATGATGTGCGCGATCTGCACAGCGACGGCGGCGATATCGTTTCTCTGGAAGTTGGTAAGGTCAGCCTGCGCCTGATGCTCGATCGCGACGATCGCAGCGCCTATGCCTCGCTGGCGATTGCCAACATTCTGGATAAACGTCCTGATGGCGGGCTGATTCTGGATCCTAGCTTCATGCCATGCAGTATCAGCGTCACCGCGATTCCTGCCTTAAAACGCTTTTTGGGCGAATCTGCTGGGCTGGTGGCGGAACGTGCGCGCAGTCTGGCACAGCGTATTGCCGCACCGGGACAGCAGGGGGTAGCGGACGTAGCCGAATTCATGATGCTGCAACTGCTTAACCGCGCTCAGCCCAAATTGTCGCATTTGGCGCGCCTGGGCACGCTACACCCTGAACGTCTGCACGAAACCTTGGTTGAACTGTGCGGTGAGCTGATGACGTTTACCGATGAATCACGGTTGCCGCCGGAATTTCCCGCCTATCGCCACGAACATCAGCAGGCCAGTTTTGAGCCGCTGATGATGGCGCTGCGTCAGGCTCTGAGCACCGTACTGTCGCCGCGTGCCGTCTCCATCCAACTGAAGAAACAGCCGTATGGCGTGATGGTGGCGATGGTTGGCGATGCGGAATTGATGACCAGCGCCGAGTTTGTGCTGGCGGTGCGGGCGCGCATGCCGCAGGAACATCTGCGCAAGCAACTGCTGCAACAAACGAAGATCGCCTCCAGCGAGAAAATTCGTGAGCTGATCAGCCTGCAACTGCCGGGTATCCCGCTGCTGCCGCTGCCGGTGGCGCCGCGCCAACTGCCTTATCACGCGGGTTACAGCTATTTCCAACTGGATCGACAAAGCCCCGCCTGGCAAATGCTGGTGTCGGGCAATACGTTGGCATTCCACATCGCTGGCGAATTCCCGGAACTGGATATGCAGCTTTGGGCCATCCGTGGCCAGTAGTAAGGAGAGGAAGAGATGAGCATCGAGGTTATTAAAAACGATCAACTGGGCGATCTGCTTTTTGACCATGCCCGGCAACTGGATATGGACTCCGACTACTGGTTCCGCCTGCGTGGGCAAAGTATTAATCCGATGATTGATGCGGTCACGCCGCTGTTGGGCATGGTGGAGCGGGTACGCCAGCTCTCTGCCTATGAGGGCGTAGAAGATCTCTATCAGCGTGTGGTGTCTGAGATTCAGGCTATCGAGCAGGAACTGCATTCTCATGGCTATGAAAACGGCGTGATTTTGTCGTTCCGCTACATCCTTTGCACTTTCATTGATGAAGCCGTCATGGGACGAGAATGGGGCGGCCAAAGTATGTGGTCGGCACATTCTCTACTGACCCGCTTTCACAATGAAACGTGGGGCGGCGAAAAGGTGTTTGTCCTGCTGGAGAAGCTACTGGACGATCCCACCCGCTATCGCGACATTCTGGAATTTATCTATCTCTGTCTCTGTCTCGGTTTTGAAGGACGCTATCGGGTGATGACGCAGGGACGTGAGGAACTCAACCGCGTCGTGAGTAAGCTACACGACACCCTGCGCCCTGAGCCAGCAAACTCGCCAACAGTCTTCCACCTGAATCTGGGGCAGCAAGCCTCGCGCTACCACCTGCGCAGACAGGTGTCGCTGCGCACGTTGTTTATCGGCGTGTGTGTGGTCTTGGTGGCCGCCTTCGGCCTGTACCGTTACCAGCTAACTCATCAAACCCAGGACGTACTGCGTCAGCTGGGAGAATTATTACAATAACAGGAGCTACACCGTGATTCGAATTGAACTGCCGACACTGGTTGAACGACTCAACCCCGTGTGCCGTCATATGCTGGAAGAAGCGGCGGCACTCTGTATTCAGCATCAGGGGGCGGAAATCCGCATTGAGCACCTGTTGATGAAAATGTTGGAAACGCCGCTGTGTGATGTCCGTCAGATCCTCAAGCGTGCGGGCGTGGATGCGGATGAGCTGTCTTCGCTGCTGCTACCGTCTTCCATGGATAAAGAATTTGATGCGGGCTACCCGTCATTCTCCCCTCTGCTGGTTGAGTGGCTACAGGATAGCTGGCTGCTGGCGTCGGCGGAGTTTCAACATACGCGTTTGCGCAGCGGTATCCTGCTGCTGGTTTTGCTGCTGACGCCAAATCGCTATGTGGCAGGCGCGATATCCCGTCCGTTGGCGCAAATTAACCGTGAACTGTTACGCCAGCAGTTTGAGGAATGGGTGAAGGATTCGGTTGAAACGGAAGTCGCGGTGCAATCCGCCACGGCTGAACAGGCTGCTGCGGCGAACACGCAACTCTCTCGCTATACCCAAAACGTGACGGAATCTGCCCGCCAGGGGCAACTGGACCCGGTGCTGTGCCGCGATCATGAAATCGACCTGATGATCGACATTCTGTCCCGCCGTCGTAAAAACAACCCGATTGTGGTCGGGGAAGCGGGCGTCGGTAAAAGTGCGCTGATCGAAGGGCTGGCACTGCGCATCGTGGCGGGCGCGGTACCGGAAAGATTACGGGATGTGGAACTGCTCACGCTCGATCTGGGAGCGATGCAGGCCGGTGCCTCGGTGAAAGGGGAATTTGAGAAACGCTTCAAAGGCGTGATGCAGGAAGTGAAAGATTCCCCGCGCCCGATCATTCTGTTTATTGATGAAGCGCATACGCTCATCGGGGCGGGCAATCAGGCGGGTGGGTTGGACGTTTCCAACCTGCTCAAGCCTGCACTGGCGCGCGGTGAGCTGCGTACCATCGCGGCCACGACCTGGAGCGAATACAAAAAATACGTCGAGAAAGATGCGGCGCTCTCTCGCCGTTTCCAACTCGTTAAAGTCGGGGAGCCGAACGCGGAAGAAGCCACGGTTATCCTGCGCGGGTTGCGTGGTATCTATGAAAAAGCGCATGGCGTGCTGATCGATGAAGAGGCGCTTCAGGCGGCGGCACAACTGTCGGCGCGTTACATCTCCGGTCGTCAACTCCCTGATAAGGCGATCGATGTGCTGGATACGGCCAGCGCGCGCGTCGCGATTAACCTGACGACGCCTCCACGCGCGGTCAGCCAGTTACAAACCCGTCTGCACCAGCAAGAAATGGAAATCACCCAGCTTGAGCGTCAGGCGCGTATCGGTCTGGGGAATACGGAAGAACGCTTAGCCGAACTGCGTGATGCCCGCGAAACTGGCGCAACGCAATTGGCGCAGTTGGAAGCCGATTGGCAGCAGCAGAAAACCCAGGTTCAGCGTGTGATTGAACTGCGTACGGCGCTGCTGGATGACGAGCAGGTTGTCGACTTTGATGCGGAATCGGCGGCGGCGGAACTGGCCGCCTGTGAACAGGCGCTGGAAGCGCTGCAACAGTCCTCGGTGCTGGTCTCCCCTCACGTGGATAAAACGCAGATTGCCGCAGTCATTGCCGAGTGGACAGGCGTGCCGTTGAACCGCATCTCGCAGGGTGAGATGGATGTTGTCACGCGTCTGCCTGAATATTTGAGCGAGACGATTAAAGGGCAGCAGTTAGCGATTTCTCATCTGCATAAACACCTGCTGACTGCTCGTGCGGATCTACGTCGTCCGGGGCGTCCGCTGGGGGCGTTCCTGCTGGTAGGGCCGAGTGGCGTGGGTAAAACGGAAACTGTGGTCCAGATTGCCGACCTGATGTTTGGCGGGCGTAACTATCTGACCACCATCAATATGTCCGAGTATCAGGAAAAACATACGGTTTCACGCCTGATCGGTTCTCCGCCGGGCTACGTCGGGTTTGGTGAAGGCGGCGTATTGACCGAAGCCATCCGTCAGAAACCGTATTCCGTGGTGCTGCTGGATGAAGTGGAGAAGGCGCATCCGGACGTCCTGAATCTGTTCTATCAGGCGTTTGATAAAGGCGAACTCGCCGATGGCGAAGGTCGGGTGATTGACTGTCGTAATGTGGTGTTCTTCCTGACCTCCAACCTCGGGTTCCAGACGATCGTGAATTACGCTGAGCAGCAGGATGTGCTGCTGGACGCGCTCTATCCCGAACTGGCGGCTTTCTTCAAACCTGCGCTGTTAGCGCGTATGGAAGTCATTCCTTACCTGCCGCTGGCGCATGACACCCTGGTGGAGATCGTACAGGGCAAACTGTCGCGTCTGGTGTCTTTGCTGCAACAGCGCTTTGGTGCTGATGTCATCATTGAGGATGAAGTACCGGAAGAAATCCTTCGTTTGGCCAACCGCAGCGAAAACGGGGCACGTATGCTCGAATCGGTGATTGATGGCGCCTTGCTGCCACTGGTTTCGCTCCAGCTTCTGCAACGCTTGTCTGCGGGGGAACCCGTCAGTCGTATTCATTTCCGCGTCGACGCCGGTCAGTTCCAAACTGAGGTGGAGGGCTGAGTATGCAACATGCCCTCGAACTGGCGCTTGCACTCACCCGACAGCATGACGAGGTCGGTCTGTGCGATTGGCTGCTGGAGACCATACAGACAGCCTGGCAGCCTCAAGGGATGCTGCTGGGGATGGTCGATGTCAGCGGCAGGCAACTGACCTGTCAGGGGCAAGTGCATGACACACCGGTGGCGCTGAGTCTGGGGGTGGATGACTTTAGCCACCCACTGGCTTATGCGCTGCATAAGAATCAGGCGCGCACCTGGGATTCCCTCTATGGCGGCGCACGCATTGAGCACCGTGAGTTTCAGCAAATGCTGATCTCCGTCGGGACGACGTGCGGGCTGCACGCACTGCCGCTGCTGTCGGACAGCGGCAAGCCGCTGGCGGTACTGGCGGTGCTGGATACGCCGACGCGCCTGCAAACGCTGCATCAGCAGGGGGAATGCGCACAGCTGGCTCGGGTGTTCTGTCGCCAGCTTATCCTGCTGCGTGAACTGGCGCATACCCGGCGGGAACAGGTCGCGCTGCGAAATTCACTTCGTCAGATTAAAGACGAAGGGCTGAGCCGTCGTGAACAGGAAAAGCAAGTGGAAGCCACGCTGGTGGGGCAGGCTGCCGTGATTAAAGCGTTGCACCAGCAGATTTATCAGGCGGCAAAACACCGGCTTTCGGTACTGATTCAAGGGGAAACGGGCTCAGGAAAAGAGGTGGTGGCGCGTCTGCTGCATCAATGCTCTGAACGTGCCGACAAACCTTTTATCGCTATCAACTGTGCGGCGATCCCGGAAAATCTGATTGAAAGCGAACTGTTTGGTTATCAGAAAGGGGCGTTCTCTGGCGCACAGAGCAACAAGATTGGGCTGGTAGAGCAGGCTAACGGCGGAACCCTGTTTTTGGATGAGGTTGGTGATATGCCGCAGTCCATGCAGGCCAAGCTGTTAAGGGTACTGGAGACGCACAGCTTTCGTCCTCTGGGCGCAGAGAAAGAAGTGCATTCCGATTTTCGTCTGATTGCTGCGACGCATCAGCCGCTGGAACAGCAGGTGTCTGACGGCGTGTTTCGGCAGGATCTCTATCATCGTCTTTGCCAGTGTTTGTTGCAGGTCGCACCACTGCGCGAGCGGCCGGACGATATTCGCTTGCTGTGCGAGCACTTCATTCGTCAATTCGCCGACAAACAGCAAAAACACGTGGGGCCGTTGAACCGGGATTTCCTGCGCCAACTGGTGGCATATGACTTTCCCGGTAATGTGCGGGAACTGCGTAACCTGCTGGAAGTTGCCTGTGCGCATACGCCAGACGGCGACGCGCTATCTCTGGCATCGCTACCGCCCGAACTGCGCGAGCGGCTGACGAGCAGTATAGCTGAGGAACAGGATCGCTATCAGGACATCCACGATTTGCGTATTGCCACACAGCGGTATGAAGCGGCGGTCATTGAGGCACGCCTGCGCCAGTTTCAGGGTAACCGCCTGCTGGTGGCTGATAGCCTCAATATCCCTAAACGCACTCTCGACCATAAATGCCAGAAGCTGGAGGTAAATTGATGTTTCTGACGATGGCTCCCCTACTGTTGGCGACTGCCACGGCCCCTGATCCTGCCTGGCAATCGCTATGGGAACAGTGCCGCAATGAAACGGCTTCAGAGCTCCGGCTCGCCTGCTATGACGCGCTGGGACGGGAGGCTGAACGCAGCGGCACGCTGTCCCCGCAGGGGGATAACGCGGCGACAGACGGAACCTTCCAACTGGGCCGCGAAGCGGACAGCGGTGATATGACGCTCACCCGTGTGCTGGCTGATGGCAATACGCTGGTGATTAGCTGCGCCAGCAATATTACCCACTTACGTTTAACCCTCAGCAAGGCCTGGGCCGGAGACTCCGTCACGTCGCAGCTTGATGGTGTCACGGTGTCTGATAGTTGGTTTATTCGAAACCGCGGGCTGCTGCTGGAGTCAGGACGCGGCCTGCCAGCGATTGATGCATTAAAACGCTGGATTGGACACCGCGAACTGGTGCTGAACGGCGCAGACGGTCATGCGCTGCGTATCGAACTCGCCGGGTTGGGTGAAGCACTCGCGCCACTGCGTCAGCTGTGTCATTGGTAAAGGAGGCGTTCATGCATGCACATCCGTGGTGTAAACGCCTGCAAACCTCATTGCCGGATGAAATGCTGCGCGCGGCGGTCTTAGCTGACGATCCACTTTGGGAAAAAGTTGAAACGGAGTTAGTCAAGCTGGGCTCACTGGCGCATAACCAAGTCGATCTCACGGTGGTAGCGGGTTATTGCCTGACCTTGCTGGAAAGCAAAACCAAAGACATGCGGGTTCTGGTACAGCTATTGCGCTGCTTACAGCACCCGGCTAAAGCGACGCCGTTTTCCACGGCGCTGATGCTGCTGGACAGTTGGCTGGAGAGCTACTGGGTTATCGCCTGGCCTGCCAGTCCGGTTCAGAAACAGAAGCTGATGGTTCAGATTGTTCGGCGTTTTGAGAGTGTGCTTCCCCGTATTGCGGAGGGCGCATCCAGCGCGGAGCTGGAGCAATTGCAGCCGTTAACGGAACAGGTGGCGACCCGCTGGCGCGAACTGGCCAGCGACAAAGCCGCGCTGATGGATGAACTGGTGCAGGGCGTTAAGCGTGCCAGACAGCGGCAGCAGGCGCAGGAACAGGCAAACCAGACGGCAAAACCGACCTCGACGGCCAGCGGCGGTGGAGCAGCAGGCGGGAGTGAAACCAGCGCCAGCGTTGCCCCGACGCCCGTCAGTTCGGTGGAGATTAATTCATCCGACGAGCGCGGCTGGCGGCAAACCCAACTGAACGTTGCGGCGCTGCTGGTTGAGCGACATCCCGACTCACCTATTGGCTATCGCCTGCGCCGCCACGCTATTTGGTCCGGTATTGCTACTCCGCCGATGTCATCCAAGGGGAATAAAACTCAGTTATCCCCTGTTTCATCCGATCGCGTGGATGAATATCAAAGTGCGCTGACGCAGGCTGATTTAGCACTGTGGGAGCGCATTGAACAAAGCCTTGTTCTGGCACCTTACTGGTTTGATGGTCACATGTTGTCCGCCTCGGTGGCTTCACGATTGGGGCATTCCGCTGTCGCGACGGCGATTGCCGAAGAACTTTCTGCGTTTATTCAGCGTTTGCCGGAATTGCGTGAACTGGCATTCAGCGATGGTGCGCCCTTTTTGACCGGGAAGTGTAGCCAATGGTTGCAGTCCAGCCAACCCGTACGCGGCGGAGGCGGTGTGCGGCAGGACGATCTGGCGACGGAGGCAGCGGCTTGTCGGGATGAGAAAGGCATCGGGGAGGCGATGCAGTTATTGGATGAACGCATGCGTCGCCTGAAAGAACCACGCGACCGTTTTTATGCCGAGTTGGTACTGGCGGATTTACTCGCCGAAGAAGGGATGAAGTCACTGGCAGCACAGCACTATCAGCACATGTGGCAGGAAAGCCAACAATTGGGTCTGATGCAATGGGAACCGGGACTGGTTAGCCGCGTCGAGCGGTTGGCGGCATCCCGCAAAAAATAAGACATTCGGAGTGAATGGTCGCTTATGTTTAAAACAATCATAACCTTTCTGCGCAAGCAGTTGCCTAAACTGAAACCCTCCTGGCTGCTTTTGGGGGCGCTACTGTGGGTCGTAGTGTTGGTTCTGGCCTGGTGGCTGGGGCCGCGTTTGACGGTGGGCGACTCACGCCCATTGCAGGGAATCTGGGGGAGAGTGGTGTTCACGCTGGTCTGGCTGTGGCTGGCGTTTTCCTATAGCGCCTGGCTGGTCTGGCGTCGCGTGCAACTGATGCGTGCAGAACGTCATGAACAGCAGGTGATTGAACAGGATCCCTTGCAGGTGTATGTCGACAGCCAGCAGACGTTTCTCGATCGCTGGCTGGAAGCCTTTCAGACTCAACTGGGTAAACGCGCGCTGTATGCGATGCCCTGGTATCTGACAATTGGCTTGGCGGGGAGCGGGAAAAGCAGCCTGATCCATCGCGCCAACCCGGCAAACAAAATGAACCCGAAGCTGGATGCGGAACTGCGAGACGTGGCGTCAGGCCAGCAGGTGAGCAGTTGGGTTGGGGAATCTGCGGTGATTTGGGACCCCAGCGGACAGCTACTCGCACAGCCAGTGCTGGAGGGCGATTCGCTCGGACTGCGCCATGCCCGACTGTGGCAGCATCTGCTACAGTGGCTCAGTGAAAACCGCCGCCGCCAGCCGCTCAACGGTTTGGTGCTCACGCTGGATATTTCGTGGTTAGCGCAGGCTGGCGTTGCGGATCGCAAAGCCTACGCGCAAGTGATGCGTGCCCGGTTGCAGGAAATTTCCATCAACATCAACACACGTTTGCCGGTGTATATCACGCTGACTCGGCTGGATATGTTGAGCGGATTCGATAAGGTCTATCGCCAGTTGAACCGCGATGCTCGTCAGGCGGTATTAGGGGTGACCTTTACCCCGCAGGCGAGCAACAGCAAAGACTGGTTAGAAGAGCTGGAGCGTTTCTGGGATGAGTGGGTCACGCACCTGAATGACAACCTGCCAGACATGCTGCTGACGCAGTCCGACAGAAGCGTGCGCAATTCGTTGTTCTCGTTTGTTCGCCAACTGGCCGGCGTGAAAGACTACGTGGTGGAAGTGCTGACAGAAACGTTAGCGACAGGCGAGGATCGCGCGTTCCTGATCCGCGGTGTCTACGTCAGTTCTGTTTATCAGCAAGGCGTGCCGTTCGATGCCTTTGCGCAGTCGGCTTCCCGACGTTATCAACTGCCAGAGCCGATTAACCCTGCGCTGCGCGGTGAATCCAATACGTTTTTTGTGCAGCGTCTGTTCCCTGACGTCATTTTCCCTGAGGCGAGTCTGGCGGGGGAAAACCGGCTGCATAGCCTGTATCGTCGGCGTCGATTGAGTATCGGCGTGGGCTGTATGCTCCTTGCCAGTCTGGTGCTGATTGGCAGTTGGCACCATTTCTATCGGGTCAATAAAGAGGCCGGGCAAAACGTACTAACGAAAGCGCAGGCATTTATCGGCACCAATGAGCTGGAAGGACAGCCGGGCTACGGCTATCAGCAGCTGCCGCGTTTGAATCTAATTCGCGATGCGACCTTATCCTTTGGTAATTACCACGAACGTACACCGCTGCTGGCGGATCTTGGCCTGTATCAGGGCGGTAAGATTGGGCCGTATGTTGAAGGCACCTATCTGCAAATGCTGAACCAGCGCTTTTTACCGGCGGTGATGCAAGGGCTGCTGGAAGATTTGAATCAGGCACCTGCCAATAGCGAGCAAAAGCTGACAATTCTGCGCGTGATGCGGATGCTGGATGATGCGTCAGGACGCAATAAAACACTGGTCGAACAGTTTATGGCGCAGCGTTGGCAGAAGGCATTTCCTGGACAAGGCAATGTGCAGGAACAGCTGATGCAGCATCTGGATTACGCCCTTGAGCACACCGATTGGCACAAGGCGCGTGAGCAGAAAGATGCGGTCGCGATCAGTACGTTTGAACCCTTTAATCAGCCGATCACGCTGGCTCAGCAGGAATTGAGCAAGCTGCCGATGTATCAGCGCGTTTACCAGAGTCTGGTGATGAAAGCGACACAGGTGTTGCCGCCGGATTTAGCGATCCGTGATGAAGTCGGGCCGACCTTTGATCCGGTGTTTTCTCTGCGTAATGACAAGGCGGGAAGCGTGCCACGGCTGCTGACGTATCCCGGCTTTAGCGATTATTACCTCAAGCAAGACAAAGCGTTGCTTGAACTGACGGCACTGGATGCTTGGGTGCTGGGGCAGCGTGAGCGTGCGCAGTTTAGCGAGGCCGATCGGCGGGAAATTCTGCGTCAGGTGAATGACCGTTACATTACAGATTACATCAACCAATGGCAGAAAGTGCTGGCGAACATTGATGTCCAGACACTCGATACGCCAGAGCAGGCGCTCGATATTCTCACGGATATTACCGGCAACGATCAGCCGTTCCAACGCGTGCTGACGACAGTCAGTGATAATACCCGTATCCGCAAGCTGGCTGATGATGATAACGACACGGCGCAGAACATTAACACGCGGACTGGCCGTCCGTTTATGACCATCAACGCCGCGCTGAGCGGGCGCGGTGAGCAGGGGCCGCTGGTGCAGGAAGTCAATCAGAAGCTGACTGACCTTTACCACTACCTCGATCAGATCGTTAACGCCACCGATCCGGGGCAGGCAGCGTTGAAGGCCGTGCAGGCGCGACAGGGAAACAAATTTGCCGATCCGGTGTTCGCCTTACAGCAATACGCTCGCAGCCTTCCTGCACCGCTGGATCGCTGGGTGGGGCAATTGGCGGGTGAAAGTGCCAGTCTGGTGACCGGGCTGGCGATGTCGTCGCTGAATCAGGAGTGGTTGGATAAAGTCGTCACACCATTCAATGAGAAGCTGGCGGATCGTTACCCCTTCGATCCTTCATCGAACAAAGATGTCCCGCTGTCGGAAATGGAACGGTTCTTCATGGCTGGCGGGACGCTGGACAGTTTCTATCAAACCAACCTCAAGGCGATGATGGAAAGCGGCATGTTGGAAGAAGGCATGGCGTCGCCTTTGCAGGCTGAACTGGTGAAACAGCTTGAACGTGCCAACCGTATCCGCCAGACCCTGTTTAATGCGCAGGGCAGTCTGGAAGTGCACTTTGTTCTGGAGCCGCTAGAGCTGACCGCGAATAAGCGCCGCAGCGTGCTGAATCTGGATGGACAACTGCTGGAGTATAGCCACGGTCGTCGTCAGAAAACGCCGCTGGTGTGGCCAAACAGTATGCGTGACGGTGCTGAGAGCAAACTCACATTGGTGCCGGACGATCGTGAACGTTCACCGCGCAGCCTGAACTTTAGCGGGCCGTGGGCGATGTTCCGGTTAATCAATAGCGATCAACTGACTCAGGTTAATGAGAACACGTTTGACGTGCGTTTCTCACTGGAAAACGGGGCGATGACGTACCGCGTCTATACCGATGCCAGCCACAACCCGTTTGCCGGTGGTCTGTTCAGCCAGTTCACGCTGCCTGATTCGCTTTATTAATTAACACTTGGGAGTCCGTTCAGGCTAATGCGGGTCACTTAAGCATGGATTGAGGGGGAAACACGGTGATGAGGTTCTCGTAGGGATGCCTCACAACGTGGTCGCCCCGGTATCTCTGCCTTAAACGATCAACATTACCCGCTCTGGCTCCCTATTGCTGGATGATGTGATATGCAAGATGCACAACAGGCCCTGAAAGTGGGACGTGATCCACGGATGCTGCCGGAGTTTGACGCACTTCGGGCGGAAATTAACAAGTTGAGTCACGCGTCTCGCCCTGATGTGGACTGGATGTTGGTGCACGATATGGCCACCACCATCTTTGAAAAGCAGGGCGTGGATCTCCAGACCGCGATCTACTTTACGCTGGCACGTTCACGGCTGGCGGGGTTGACGGGGTTCACGGAAAGTTGCGAATTTCTGGCGAACCTGATCGTAACGCAGTGGGATAACTTCTGGCCGCCGGTGCATCAGGAGCGAGCGCGTATCGAGATGCTGGACTGGTTTATTGCCCGCATTAGCGAAGTGGTGCGACAGTACGCCATCAGTCATGAACACAAGCGGTTGGTTTATCGTTGTGAACGTGCGTTGCAGTTAATGAGTGAAAAGCTGCATAACTCAGGGTTGAGCCGCATTCCTCGCGTCGAGAATCTACTGCATTTTGTTGAAGGCTACACCCATCTGTTTGATGAAACCGAGATTGTCATTGTGTCGGACGATCAGGAACTCAAAAAGCAGGATATGCAGATTCCACCCATGGTGTTCTTTCATTCAGACATGGAGCCCGGCGCGACGGTGCAAAGCAGTGGTTCATCAGGCTCGGGCCAGGCTCCATTGCCCGCGGGCAGTATTCTCATCGGACGGGAGAAAGGGCAAATGAAACCCACGGTATTGAAGATTGAGGCGCATAAAAAGCAGAAGCCAGCCTGGTTCTGGTTTGTCTCCGGGTTGCTGACCTGCGCGTTGCCTGTTGCAGCCATTACAGGCTGGCAGTATTGGCAGGAACAGAAGGCCGATGCGCTGGCGTTACTGCAAAAGCCAGCCTACGCGTTGCCCGCCGCTCCCGATCATAATGACATTCGCCGGGTGCGTATTGCGCTGGGCGAGCAGAAATTGCAGGGGATGGAAGGGGAGCTGATCAATCGTTATCAGGCACAGTTGGAACAGGTGAAAAATGCCTCACCTTTCTACCTGTATCAATACGGTAATGGGCTGAAAAACGTAATGCAGCAGCTCTATCCCGATTCACTGGCGGTGAAGGAGATGGAGCGCCAATGGCAGATTACGCTTGAACGCCAGCAGGGCGATGAACCGAAAACGCTGGGTTACGAACAGGCGCGTGCCCGCGTCAACGAGACCTTGCAGCAGTTGCTGGAACTGGAACGGCAGCGCCGGACAGTGACGATCTCCTACCTGAAATCAAAGCTCTATGACATGCAGAAAGACCTGATGTCGGATGTTCCCTTCGGGATACGGCTGCGGGAGCTTGAGGCGCGAAAAATCAAGAGCCAGCCGCTGACGCCAGCGGAGTTGCGTGCGATGGAAGACGAACTGCGCGCCTTCAATATCCGTTTGTACCGTTTGCAGCAGGGTAATTCCGCCAGCTGATTATCGTGAAGGGAAAAGTGCTGAGCACATGATGAAATACAAAAAATTATTGATAGCGCTGTCGTTCTGCTGGCTGGCGTCATGTCAGACGCCGGTTACGTCGCTGTCTGAAACAGAATTAGCGGCGTCAGCGAACCGAGGAAACGGGGAAGCGCAATATCACTTGGCAAAGACGCTAGCCGCACGTTCGCAGTACACCGACGCGATGCAGTGGATGCAAAAGGCGGCTGTGCGGTCTGAATTCTCGGGCAATCAGGCAATGCGCGCTGCCGCCGCGCTTCAGGTGGGGGACTGGTATCAGGCTGGGCTGGGGGCGCCAAAGAACAGCCCATTTGCCCGTCAGTGGTGGACAACGTCTTCACGTTTGGGAAATGGTGAAGCAGGGCATCGCCTCGGCATGGACTGTCAGGTTCAGCATCAGGGGAAATTAGTGGCGGCCTGCCTGAGTGCATTTGAATCCGCAGCGGAAAATGGTTATCCCCCTGCGCAATTGATCGTCGCCCAGTGGCACGCGACGCATGCGGGTGGTGAAAAAGAGGCTGTGTCATGGTTGTTACAGGCCTCCGAACTTGGCAATCGGGATGCGCAATACCAGTTGGCGCAGCGCTATGAACAAGGCAACGGCGTAGTGATTCGTCGCGATCTGGCTGAACGCTGGTATTTCCGTGCGGCGACGCTGGGACAGGCACAGGCGCAGTTATGGATGGCGCGGCATGAAGACGGCGAAGATGCGCTGAACTGGTATCAAAAATCTGCGTCATCAGGCGATGCTGAAGCCCAGCTTTGGCTGGGGAAAGCATACCGTGAAGGTAAGCGCTTACCCTGGGATGAGCAAAAAGCGCGTTACTGGCTAGAGCGCGCTGCCGCTGGCGGATCGGGCGAGGCCGATTATTTGCTCAGCCAGAGCCAGACAACCCATGAAAAGCGCGAACAGTATCTGGTTCAGGCTTCCTCAGCGGGCTATTTCCGGGCGCAACGCGAGTTGGGTGAACGGTTATTTAACGCGAACGAATTGGCGCGTGCGCGTGAAGAATATGCCAAAGCGGCCTCAGCGGGAGACACCGAATCCCGATTGGCTTATGGTGAGATGCTGCGGCTGGGGCAAGGCGGAAAAGAGGATTATGTTGAGGCGATGAAACAGTACCGTCTGGCGGCCAATGACGGTAACCGTATGGCGCAGTATCGTATGGGTATGATGCGTCAGGATGGGCTGGGCGCATCCCGCAACCGTATTCATGCTTACGCCTGGTATGCCATGGCGGCGACGGAGGGAATGCCCGAAGCCATTCATGCGCGTAACGATCTGGAGGCGACAATGCAGCCGGATGAAATCAAAGCCGGACAGCGGCTGGCGATGCACTGGTCATCGGGGAAAACAGAGTAATTCGGGGTGGTCGCTCGTCGGTGTTCACTTGCGGATAGGCAACCGCTGGTCGTCAGTCGTTAAAGCTGAACCCACAGTGTGGTCTGTTCAGCTCTTCGTAGCATACATAGCGGCAATAAACAGGCGGGTGTTGCGTGATAGCAGCACCCGTTTTTTGTTTTTATGGCTGTTTTTATTACGGGTTGGCCTGATTTTTCATGCCTGTTTTTCATAAGAACGTAAGTAACTGCTTACTCTTATCGTTATGAAAATGAACGATTTATCGTCAAATATAATTTTTTACTATTAATAAGCGCTATTTCTATTGGCCATTCATTGCGTTAATTCACCGCTAACACAAATTTTCAGAATAACTGCGCATTCTGCGCAATTTCTTGCTCACTTTCTGGTGTAAATCACTTTTTGCGCAATGTCTGCAAACGATTCGCGAAGTCTGCGCAACTTTTTGCTCAAATTTTACTTAGATGAAATTTTTGTTAGATAAATTTCTTTATAAAACAAAGTGATAAATTTTGGCATACGAATTGCTATACAGACCGTGAAGTTATTCATTCTGTTCAACAGCTAAATCTATTCAACAACAAGGAGCAACACTATGCCAACTCCATGCTATATCAGCATCGAAGGTAAAACTCAGGGCAACATCACCGCGGGCGCTTTCACGTCTGATTCTGTCGGCAACATCTATGTGGAAGGCCACGAAGACGAAATGCTGGTGCAGGAATTCAAACACATTGTGACCGTACCGACTGACCCACAGTCTGGTCAACCGTCCGGCCAGCGTGTACACAAGCCGTTCAAATTTACCGTCGCGCTGAACAAAGCGGTTCCGCTGATGTACAACGCCCTGGCGTCTGGCGAAATGCTGCCGACCGTGACTCTGAAATGGTATCGTACTTCCGTTGAAGGTAAACAAGAGCACTTCTTCTCTACCATTCTGACCGATGCCACCATCGTGGACATCGACTGCCAGATGCCACACTGTCAGGACCCGTCCAAACTGGATTATACCCAGTTAATCGAAGTGTCGCTGGCTTACCGCAAAATCGACTGGGAACACACGGTTGCTGGTACATCTGGTTCTGATGACTGGCGTGCCCCGATCGAGGCGTAATCTCTCTGTATTTAACCCGGCCACCGTGCCGGGTTTTTGCGTTTTTCTCTGTACTGGCGGGGTGTTTTTATCAACCTGAATTGTGGTGTGGGCAGACTCAAACCACAACCCAGGTATTTCATTTCAATCAGGATAGTGACGTGCCGCGCCGGGGCAATTCGGGGCGTGCGGTAGCCATGGCAACGGCGAAGAAGGAGAAAGCAGGTGGCAAACAGTACAGGATTACAGTTCACCGTAAAGGTCGGTGCCCTGGCGGCAGGTACTTTCGCGGTGGTGGATTTCAGGCTGGATGAGGGGCTAAACCGACCTTTCAGCCTGTCGCTGAGTCTGGCTAGCGCGCTGCCGGATGTCGATTTCGGTGCGGTGCTGGACCAGCCGTGCGAGCTGATGATTTGGTATGAAGGCGAGCTGAAACGTCGGGTCAGTGGGATGGTCAGCGGCTTCACGCAGGGTGACACCGGATTTCGTCGCACGCGCTATCAGGCAGAAGTCCGTCCGGCGCTGTGGCGACTGGGGTTGCGCACTAACGCCCGCATTTTTCAGGCACAAAAGCCGGAAGCGATTATCGGTGCGCTGTTGGAAGAAGCGGGTATCACTGATTATGCCTTTGCGCTACGTAATGAGCACGCGGTGCGGGAATACTGTGTGCAGTATCGGGAAAGCGATTTGGCGTTTATCACCCGTCTGGCCGCTGAGGAGGGGATGTATTTCTTCCACGAATACGAAGAAGGTAAGCACCGGGTGGTGTTTGCTGACGATGCCGGGGCGCTGACCAAAGGCCCCGAGCTGTTCTTCAATCTGGCGACACAGGGGCTGAGCGAAGGCGACTATGTCCGGCGCTTCCACTACGCGGAGCGGGTGAGCACATCGGACGTGGAACTGAAAGACTACAGCTTCAAGACGCCGGCTTACGGGCTGTCGCACAAGAAGATGAGCGGCGAGCTAGAACACCAGCGTGAAAGCTATCAGCATTACGACTATCCGGGGCGCTATAAACAAGACCCGAGCGGCAAGGCATTCAGCGGTTACCGGCTGGATGCGCTGCGGGCAGGGGCGGTAACGAGCGAAGGGGAATCGAACTGCGCGGGGCTGATGCCGGGCAGCACGTTCACCCTGACGGAGCACCCGAATACGATGCTGAATGCGGTATGGCAGACGGTGAGCGTGACGCATGTCGGGCAGCAGCCGCAGGCGCTGGAAGAGGAAAGCGGCGGCGAACCGACCACCATGAGCAACAGCTTTGCGGTGGTGAAAGGGACGACAACGTGGCGCGCCGCGATGCCGTACAAACCGATGGTGGACGGCCCGCAAATTGCGACGGTGGTTGGCCCGGCGGGGGAAGAGATTTATTGCGATCAGTTTGGCAGGGTAAAACTGCAATTTCCGTGGGATCGCTACGGCGCGAGCAACGACCAAAGCTCCTGCTGGGTGCGCGTCAGTCAGGGGTGGGCGGGGGGGCAATACGGTATGATCGCCATCCCGCGTATCGGCCATGAAGTGATTGTGAGTTTCCTTGAAGGTGACCCGGATCAGCCGATTGTCACCGGGCGAACCTTCCATGCCACCAATCCGACGCCGTATGTTTTACCAGCACATAAAACGCGCACCACACTCCGTACCGATACCCACAAAGGTAGCGGCTTTAACGAACTGCGCTTTGAAGATGAGGCGACGCGTGAACAAATTTACTATCACGCGCAGAAAGATATGGATGGTGTGATCAACAATATCCATCGACAAAGCGTGGGGCGCGATCAGCATCTTAGTGTCGCTCAGGATCAGTTCCAACGGGTCACTCGTCACCGCCACCGAACGATAGGCAAGGATGATTTTGAAAACATCGGTCAGGATCATCATCAGGAAATTGGCCGGAGTTTTATTCAGAAGATTGGTGCGTCGTTCAAGCGGTTCATCGGCGGGGGAGAAATTACCCGTATCGAAGGGAGCCGTCAGACCACGATGTCCGGTTCTGAAGAGACGCTGATCGGTGCGCACCAGCGTGTTCTGGTAAATACGGACAGCTATCTGAAAGCCGCGGATATCGTGCTGGAAGCGGGGCAGGCTCTGACCATCAAAGCCCCTGGCGGTTTTATCAAGATTGATAGCGCGGGCGTCACGATTTCTGGGACGATTGTGAAAATCAACGATGGCGGAGCGGCTGGCGTAGGGACTGCGCCTGTGTCGATAACGCCAGAAGAGCCGACGAAGCCCACGTTGCCGGATGCGCCAGACAGACGTTAAGGAGGAACCATGCCAGGTGCTGCACGTTTAGGGGACAGCTGTGCGGGTCACGGCTGTTTCCCTGCTACCCCGATTATTGAAGGCAGCGGTGATGTCATTATCAATGGCAAACCGGCGGCCCGTAAAAGCGATGCGGTCTTACTCCACGCTTGTCCCTGCCCAAATATGCCTCATGGCGTACATAATCGCGCCATATCTGCGGGATCCGGTACGGTTATCATCAATGGCAAGCTGGCGGCGCGTATCGGTGATGCGATCGGCTGCGGTGGTTCGGTTGCCGCAGGCAGTGGGAACGTCATCATTGGCGACTCGCCTTACCAGTCCCCGGTGAAACCCTGCGCCGAGCAGTCGGCCAAAAGCCGAGCGCCTCTGTTGGCATTGACGCCAATGCTGTTGCCGACGTTAATGGAATGGGCGTCGGTCGCCGAGCTGCCTATTCTTGATGACTTGCTCTCTGTCGCCCAGCGCAAAGAGCGCTATCTGGCGCGTGCCAAGTTGGCGACCGAAGCCGCATCGCTGCCGGGATTAGCCGATGCGGCAAAGCGGCTGGCGTTTAATAACGACAGCATCTTGCGCGCCGAGGCCGCCCAGTATGTGTATTCGGTCGATGAATTTCGGCGAGGCGTGCTGGATAAGCTGCCTAAAGCGCCGGTTGGGCTGGATATTCTGGATACGAGCACTATCCCTGGGCTAAAAAATGCCAACATGACGGATATGAAAACGGGCTTCGGTGCATCATTATTCAAGTCTGCGATTAATGGTGAGACGATGTTGACCTATCGGGGAACCAATAATGCAGTGACGGGCGTGAAAGACTGGTTGACGAATGCCGGGCAGGCAATGGGGTTTGAGACAGATCAATACAAGCAAGCGATGTATTTAGCGAAGCAAGTAAAGGAAGTCATCAATCCACCGCCAGTTATTGTCGGGCATTCATTAGGTGGCGGTTTGGCGTCGGCTGGCGTTGGTGTCACGGGATTACCCGGCTATACCTTTAATGCTGCGGGTTTGCATAACAATACTGTGTCACGTGCAGGTGGTGCAGACCTGGCGAAAACAGCCTCGCTGATCACGACGCAGGCGGTGGATGGTGAGGTATTAACGATGGCACAAACCTATGGCAAGGCTTTGATTCCTGGTTTGCTATCCGGTGCGGGTGCATTGATTGGCGGAGCCGCCGGTGCGGCGCTTGGGGGAGTCATTGGTGTAGCAAAACTGTTGGAAGGGGGCCTGCCGAAAGCAAGCGGTGATATGATGGCACTTCCCGCAGTCGGTGGCTCGCCGATTGCTCGCCACGGTATGGATCAGGTGATTGCGGGTATTGAAAGCCAGAAAAAGGAAGATATCGGGAAGATAACCAATACATTTAGGGGAATATAATGCAATGGCTGGCACGGATAAAATGGTTGGGCGTCGTTATTCTGGGATTATTAACCGCTTGTCAGGCGGGAGGACACAGTATGCGGGCGAGTGAACTTTTTGAGCCGCCAGTGGTGGCCGTACTGGAAAGTATTCAAAAAGGTGACGAATCAGCAGCGCGTCATCAGCTGTCACAGGGCGTTAACCTGAATATTCATGGAAAAGAAGGTGTCACTCCGCTGCTGTGGCTGATTTATGAGACCAAGGATAAAAACGCGGTCACGCTGGCACTAAAACTGGGTGTCGATCCGAATTATAAAGACGGCTTTGGTGATAGTGCGGTCAATTCCGTGGCGGGGGCGAAAGATCCTGACTGGCTTCGTATTATTCTGGATGCGGGGGGCGATCCGAATGCGATTGGACGTCTTGGTCAGCCAGCAATATTTGGTGCTATTGGTGAGGAGCGCTGGGCCGATATCAAATTGCTCGTAGAGCGGGGCGCTGACGTCAATTTAACGGATGAGCAAAAAACCAATAGCGCTCACTATGCGGCCTATCTCAACCAGTATGAAATTGCCTATTGGCTGATTGAACAGGGAGCGAATATTAATACTTATTCAGCAACGGGAGCTAGCCTGGCCTGGAGCGTCGAAGACAGCTTATCCATTATGTCTCCTAAATCGCCTCATTATCCTTGGGCATTAAAGGTAAAACAGCTGTTACTGGATCGCGGCGTTAAATTTCCACCGCTTCCGCCTGCTGAAGTGAGAGCGCGTTGGGAAAAAGGATTACCTCTGTAATTGCTTTTCGATTTATCAATTTTATTATTCATGTCGTGTCATAAAAACAAGCTGTATTTCCCGCCCTGATAATCTGCATGATTATCAGGGTGCTGTTGTGATTTTTAATAAAAACCATCGTATTAAAATTATCTCATTTATTTACAGGCAAATAGTGATGATGGAAAACGGTTATACCCTGTTTGAAATCAGCCAGTCTGATATGCCTTTATACGCAATTATTTCACCGCTGAGTTATCCCGAATTACCTGAATATTGGCAAGCTTTTCAACCTGCGGCGGCGGACATATGGCAACAGCTGAATTTGGGGAAGGAGGCTGAAAGCTGGCAGGTTTGGGCGCCGATAGTGGTGAAGATAGAAGAAGGCAAGCCAGGAGAAACACTGCTGCATTGGCTGACGGAAACACAACCGGAGCGGCATGCTGGCGTGATCCTCACGCAGGGCGCATTGACATTGCAGCAGGTAACGAATTTTTGGCAGCAGCGTATTTACTGTCTCTGGCCTGATGGTACACGGGCGCTGTTTCGTAGCTATGCGCCCGACGTTTTATCGGCCTGGTGGCCTACTCTGGATCATGCTGCTCAAACTGATTTCCTCGGCCCGCTGGATAACCTGTATTTACCCATCGTCACGAGTGAACGTGGGGAATATAAGCTATTCGCACAGAGGGAAATTAAGTATGAAAATAATGACGGCATTAATAACACCTACCAAATTACGTTAACGCACGACCAATATTATCTTCTTTCCAATGACAATCGCTTACATCGACTAGCGAATGAATTGTTTCTGTTTGTCAGTGCGCAGTGTGTTTTTCCGCTGGATATTGAAATAGTCAAAGCGCGTTTTATTAGCGGTATTGCCTTAGCGAAGCACTATTACCCCAAAGCCAGCGAAGCGGAATGTGAAGCCTGGTCCGCTCATCGCTGGGTTCTCGGGAGTGAATTCTATTGGCACCCGATCTTTATTCATCTGACTGAACGTTATTCGATAGCGGATAGTATTCGGATTTTTAAATCTGAGCCTGAACGTGTTGAGAGTGTACAGCTTAATTACCATCGCCCCGGTTGGATGCGGGGAGAGTTACCCGACATAACGGAGGTCACGCTGTGAGTGTATCGCAACCTTTTCTTGAACTGATGCCGGAAGATGACGCAGTCTGGCAAACGCGTATCGCTCAGGGGGGCTGTTTTGTTATCGCAGAGGCATCGATGAACGATGCTGTACCGTGGCTGGCCGAACGCTGGGGAGGCAGCCTGGAACAGACGCGTTTGTACTGGGGGGAAACAGGACGCGTTCATGCCTCGGTATCGCCCTATTGCATCCCGCTTCACGCTGCTAACTGGTCGCTGGTGAAAGAACACATCATCACCCACCCCGGCTGGGGTATGGGGCTACAGCTGGCGTGGTTTATGCAAGCTTATTCTCCGCTCGATCAACTGCTTGAGGTGACGAAGCACCTGCGGCAGTGGAGCCTGGTGACCTCACCTTCCGGGGAAAACGCCATCCTGCGCGTGGGCGACTGGCAGGTGGTGAATCAGTTGTTATCTGCCAGTTCCGCACAAGAAGCCTGTGCACTCTATGGCCCGATAGCCAGCTTCTGCGACATTTCTCCTGATGGCGCGGTTCGCGCTTTAAACCTCATCGCCCGCGAACCCCATTCCATTCCAGACATCCTGCCGCGCCAACTGAGTGCTGAACAATGGCACGCCATTATGGTGCCGTACGGGCATCAAAATCTGGCGCGCTATATGGCGCATCTGCGTACTTACCATGCTGACTGGAAGAATGCGTCTGACGATGAACTACAGGTGTTTACCCATCAGCAGACGGAGCAGGCGAAAAACAACGGCTTTAATAACGACCGCGATATCGTGCGCTGGCTGGCATTAGCGACAGAACTCTCGCCGGAATTCGTGCATCAGACCTGGGCAAAAAACATTCTGGTACAGCCTGAATACATTGGCACGCAAAGCCGTATGGATCGCCTGTATCAGGCAGCGATTGACCACCTGGACGAAGCATAAAATAAAAAGGACGTCATTTCATGAGTCAGAACAAGCAGGCAACGTTGCTTTCCAGCGAGGATGCAGCGAGTCGGGGTTTTAGCACGGATAAAAAAATATCAGGAGGCTGTGCCAAGTGTGGTTATGAAGTCCTGATTTATTACCATTATGACTCTGGGGAGCCGGTTCCCAATGCGCCATTTGTCCTCATCGACAGCAATAAAACAGAAATCCACGGTCAGACGGATGCCAACGGCCTCTGTTTCATTTATGACATGGGGGGAGGTACGTTCGAACTGCTACTGGAAGAAGGTGAAGATGAGTTCACGCCGCAGGAAACCATTCAGAATAACCCCGTATTGCAGGCTACTCCAGGTTATGCCGCACTAGCAGGTGAGTATTTCACGCTGTTCCTTCTCCTGCGTAAACAAGGGCTAGTGACCTATGACGCCGATGACAGCAGTGACCGACATATTGATGTTGATGGTGCAGGTATACTCACATCAATCCCGGATGAATACACAAAAGCCTATCGTCGTTTTTGGGAACTGGACAAAAAGATTAACCGTGGTAATCGCCAACTGAAGCAGGCCATCAACAAGATCCACCATAGCCTCGCGGCAGAAACGGCGGATGCGGGTGGTGATGACAACGCTGCGCTCATGATGTTCTGCGAGATTATTCTGGGTTGTATTCCCGTGGTGGGACAAGCGTTAGACGTGTACTCCATTGGTGAATGGTGCTGGCAAACCTATGAAGACCCTAAATTAATGGACGATCCACTGCATGTGGCCGGTGGTGTTCTGTGTGTGATTGGGGTGATTCCCGGAATGGGGGACGCGATTAAGGTGAGCGGGAGGGCGATTATTAAAGCCCTGAGAAATGCCTCATCACCTGCGGCTGTGCAGTTTGCTATCAAAACGATCCGTAGCCTGTCCAACGGTAATCTGGTGAAAGGTGTCACCAAACTGCGTGGTTTGCTGAAAGAGTATGGACAGGAAGGCAAAGCGATGCTGGCGACGATGCAGCAGGCTTTGGTGACGGCAATGAAGGCTTCAGAGAAGGACGGCTGGATTGTTGCGCTGATGAAAGATCGGTTCAGCAAGATGCTCGACTATCTGGATCAGTTAGTTAAACGTTACGACGAGGCCATTGCGACCCTCGAGAAAGAATTTGATAAGTTTATTCCTCTGATTGTGACACGGGTTTCCGGTAGCCCGCGTCCTAAAGGCTCCTTTGCGAAAAAGGCCGATGCCTCGCCAAGCCATACGACGGCGGAAAGCAGGGCGGCCAGTCCATCTTCGGGTTCAAAATCTGAGCCTGCCGATTCGCCAACCGCCACTAAACAAAGTGATGCCAAGTCTGATGGTGACAAAGGAAAAGACCATCGGCCTAAAAAACAAACTCCAGAAGAAAATGTGCCACACAAGGCTGAACCGTCAAAACCCACTGATGCCGTTGCAGAAAAACCCAAACCGCAAGAGCCCGTAAAGAAAAAAAGTGAATCCCCTCCGGAAGAGGCGAACAGCATTAATGCGGGTAGAAATACTGAAAAGCCATCGGGTAAAAAGGGGGCTGAGCAGGATGCGAATAATCAGAATGGTACTAACAAGGCAGATAGCAAAGATAGCAAGCAAAATGGCGACCCGGTCGATATGGCAACGGGTGCGGTGGTGGAGAAACGTACTGATATTCAGCTAACGGGGATATTGCCGTTGCCACTGCAACGCTACTATCGCTCCACGGGAAAACGCCATCCCGGCTTACTGGGAACGCTATGGCGCACTAACTGGGATATCAGCCTAACGCTCAACAACGGGGTGGCAACGCTAACGGATGGTGAATTCAATCAGGCATTCTTCACCCTCCCTGGTGAAGGAGAGGTCAGCCGCTCATCGTCAAATCCTCAATGGCGGCTGACCCGCCAGCAGGGGGAACTCGTCCTCCATCATGTTGATGGCCTGCGCTACCGGTTTGAGCATGCGCTCGGTCTCCAGCTTTGCCTGACGTCGATTGACGATGCAGCGGGTCATCGAGTGACTTTCGAGTGGATGCTGGGTGAACTGTGCTGGGTGGTACTACCGGACAGGCGTTTGATTCACGTCACCACTGAACACCGCAGGATCACGACACTGATGCTGTGTACCCCGCAGCGCCAGCCTTTAAAAACGCTGGTCAGCTATACCTACGATCGTCGCGGACATTTACTGAGCGTGCGGGCGGATGAGGGGCGTAACTTTGACTATTGCTATTCACCGGAAGGCTGGCTGCTGCGCTGGTCGGATTTAGGTTCGACCTGGGTTGAGCATGACTACGATCAAAAAGGCCGTGCCATCCGTGACAGAACGTCGGAAGGCTACTGGCCAGGTCACTTTGAATACGACGATGACACCCTGTCTAGCCATTATCACAGCGGATTTGGCGGGGTATTCAGCTACGTACGAGATGAACGCAATAATATCCTGCTCCAGCGCACGCCTGACGGTGGCGAGACCCGGTTCGAATGGGTGGATAACCAACTGGTGGCGGAGACCGACCCCTTGGGTGGTCGCACGGTCTATCAGCGCAACGACTGGGGGCAGGTGACAGAAGTGACGCTGCCTGATGGCGCGACGCATCACTATGTGTATGACGATAACGGACAGTTGCTGGCCTATCTCGATCCTCTGGGCAGTGAATGGCGCTATCAGCGCAATGCTGCCGGCCAGGTTGTTGAGGTGAACGACCCGGAAGGGCGCGAGTGGCTGTACGGTTATGGTGAAACGGGGCAATTGTCGACGGTAATAGGCCCGGACGGCGTGTTACAGCGTTACCACTATAACCGCCGTGGGCTGCTGAGCCGTCTTGAACGGGATAATGCACCAGCGGTGATGTTCCGCTATGACGACCTTGACCGCCTGACGGAGCGACATATCGGGCATGAGGCAGGCGTGCAGGTGCGGCGCTGGGAGTATGACGGCGTGCGTGAGTCGCCGTCAAAAGTGGTGTACGAAGACGGCAGCGAGACGCGGTTTGGTTACGATGTGGAAGGTAACCTGACGGCGGTGACGGATGCGCTGGGTCAGCGCTACCAGTTCCGCTATGGCGCGTTCGATAACCTGCTGGAAGCGACCGACCCGCTGGGGGCGACGGTGCGCTACCATTATAACGCGGAAGCGGAGTTCGCCGGGGTGACGAACAGTCAGGGACGGGACTGGACGTACGGCTTTGACTCCAGCGGGCGACTGAGCGAGGAGCGGCATTACGACGGCCGGGTGTACCGGTATCAGTACGATGTGGCAGACCGCCTGGTGCGGCGCAGCGCGCCGGATGGCAGCGCACTGCACTATGAGCATGATGCGGCAGGGCGGATAACGCGCATCACGGCACGGAAGGCGGACGGGGAAACGGACGGTATCACGGAACTGGTGTATGACGTAGCCGGCCGGCTGACCAAAGCCGCCAGCCCGGATGCGGTAGTGGAATACGCCTATAACCGTGCAGGCCAGGTGACGTCGGAAACGGTGAACGGCGAGGCGGTGCAGAGCGGTTATAACGCGGGTGGTCAGCGTGCGGTGGTGGAGGGGATACTGGCGCCGCTGCAACTGGTGTGGCAGTCGGGTCGGTTGTCGTCGCTGAGCATTGGCTCACACCAGCCGTTGCAGTTCAGCCACACGTCAGCGGGAGAAGAGCGGCGGCGCAGTAACGGCAGCGGGTTTTCACTGTGCCATGAATGGAGCCCGACGGGGCTGTTGCAGCGTCAGGCGCTGGAAGGGGCGGACGGCCGGGTGAATGACGTGCTGGAGCGCCGCTACCAGTACGATGTGCTGGACCGTCTGACGGGTATCAGCGACAGTCACTGGGGGGAGCAGGCATTCCGGCTGAACGGAGCCGGTCAGGTGACGGCGGAGCGCCGCGATGCGGGACGGCGGCGTCAGGCTCGGCTGTTTGGTTACGACAGC
>NZ_JBJXVK010000032.1:0-41578 GCF_046159765.1 Pectobacterium artocarpous | reverse complement strand
CAGTATGTCGGAAGATCTCTAAAAGTGAATGGTTCGATTAAATGGGATACTTACACTGTTGTTCAATGTTCATACGTCCTCCTCTTGGATTGAAACTTTACTTCTTCCAGTAAACTATACCTTTATTATGGGTGAAAAAACAATCAAAAATAAAGATAAAATTTATTTAGGGAAGAAATACTTTAAGAAGGGCTTAGTGAGAGAAGCGATAATCAATCTATGTTGATCAGTACCGTGGATAACACCGTGATTGGTAAGCGATTAAGACTAGCCCGAGTGAACAAGGGATTAAAGCAGATAGAGCTCGGTTGCCTCGCTGGTTTGGATGAGGAAACGGCAAGCTCTCGTGTGAGCCAATACGAAAGGGAAGTTAGTGCGCCAGATTTTGGGCTGGTTTCTCGGTTTGCGGCGGTGCTGGATGTGCCAGAAGCGTATTTCTATGCTGTTGATGACGATCTCGCCACCTTGATCTTACAGTATCACCGTTTCAAGAAAGCCAACCCTAACACCACGCTGCTGATCACACCCCAGTAAGTTTGATGTTCTAATGCGTCATGGTGTTCAATTCCTGTGCGTTTACCCTTCTAAATTTAATTATTTCTACTCTTAATAAATTAAACCTTCATTTTTGAATTTAAAATAACCAAAAATAAATTTTAAATTTATTGGGTAAAGAACCACTTTAAGAGTGGCGTGACTGGAACGGCGATAATCGGCTTATGTTAATCTGCGAAGCAGGTAATGCCGTGATTGGTAAACGATTAAGATTGGCCCGAGTGAATGCAGGATTAAAACAGGTCGAGCTCGGTTGTCTCGCTGGGCTGGATGAAGAGACGTCGAGTTCCCGCGTAAGCCAATATGAAAGGGAAGTCAGTTCACCGGATTTTGGTCTGGTTTGCCGGTTTGCGGCGGTGCTGGATGTGCCGGAAGCCTATTTTTATGCTGTCGATGAAGATCTCGCAACGCTAATCTTGCAGTACCATCGTTACAAGAAAAGTAACCCTAATTCTACGTTGTTGATTACCCCGCAATAGACCTTCATTCATGTATCCGGCCTGAGCAATTTCCTAACGTTTCTCGACTGTTTGTGAAATGCTGAGGCAAGATTTTCTCGCTGTCCGAAAAGCAGATCCTGTTATCAGGATCTGCTCTTAGGAGCGTTATCGATCAGGCAGCTCCAGCCGTCTTATGTTGTTGAGCATAAATGTATGGCGCAACATATTCTTCCCGGTTGGTATCCAGATAATCCGACCACCATTGCATCATCGCTTTACGGGCATCAAGATATTCTGCTTTATGGATGTAAGCCGCTCGAACGCTATTGCGTTCCTGATGGCTCATTTGGCGTTCAACGGCATCCTGTGCCCATAGTCCAGATTCCATCAAGGCACTACAGGCCATTGCCCGGAATCCGTGACCGCAGATTTCATCTTTTGTGTCATAACCCATCAAGCGCAGCGCCTTGTTGACCGTGTTTTCGCACATTGGTTTATACGGATTATGGTCACCGGGGAATATCAGTTCCTGATGCCCGGATATATCCCGTATCTGTTTCAGAATACTAATGGACTGACGGGAGAGAGGAACGATATGCGGCGTGCGCATTTTGGCACCACGCCCGGAATAACGCACTCCGGGGATGGCTTCACGGGTAGCCGGAATGGTCCAGATTTTGTTTCTGAAATCGATCTCAGACCAACGGGCGAAACGCAATTCGCTGGAACGGATGAACAGGTGCAGGGTGAGCGATACCGCCAAACGGGTTAATTCTCTCCCTTGCTTGTAGTCCTCAATGCGGGCTAACAGTTCCGGTAGTTGCTCCAGCGGAAGGGCAGGGTAATGGCGTTTAATGGGCGGGGCGGTGATACCGTCCAGATTGGCCGCCGGATTATGTTCTATCAACTCTTGATGCACGGCATGACGCATGATGTTGCACATATGCTGCCGGGTACGCGCCGCCACTTCCAGCAAACCTTTTTTCTCAATCCCTTTCAGCACTTCGATGAAGTGGCGAGTTTTCAGTTCTGTGACTGGCAGGTGTCCAATTATCGGGAAGATATGATTGTTCATGCTGGCAAGTAGACGGGCGGTATGGTTCTCTGACCAGGTTCGGTTGCTGTTATGCCAGCTTAATGCCACTGTTTTGAAACTCCTTGCAGGTGAACGAGCCGCTTTTTCAGCGGCACGTTGCTGTGCCGGGTTGATATTCTGCACCAGTAGTTTACGGAGTTCATCACGTTTCTGGCGTGCTTCTGACAGACTGATTAACGGATAAGCGCCCAACGCTATGCGGGTCTCTTTGCCACAAAAATAGTATCTGAAGTACCAGAGACGTGAACCAGTAGGTTTAACGTGAAGATACAGGCCGTGTGAATCGGATAGTTTTATGGGGGGAGCAGGTGGTTTTAAGTTGCGGATTTTTGAGTCGTTAAGGGACATATGCGGGTCACTCCATTATCGAACCGGAAAGACCCCAAATCTGACCACCAAATTCTCCCGATGCGGAGGGTAAACTGAAAATGCATCGGGAAAACTTTTCACGCTAACCTATTGAATCTGAATCACATAGGGATTCGCAAAGCGGCATGAAAACAAGAATTTGGCTCCTCTGACTGGACTCGAACCAGTGACATACGGATTAACAGTCCGCCGTTCTACCGACTGAACTACAGAGGAATCGGTTAAGTGCGGAGGATAATAGCGGGAGTATTTCGGGTTGTCAAAGGCTGTTATCGTACGATGCGTCTGATTGCCGAACTAATAACCAACATATTGAAATTATTGCTCAAGTTGAGCATAGGAGAGCCATGAGACACGTCGATTAACGGGCAGAGTTGCACTCTAAAATAGCAGGATTTGCTTTAGAATGGTGCAGGAGAGTATTGGGTTGGTGGCTGATTCTTCAGACAAAATTAGGGGCGTTGGTTAGCAGAATCATTGTTTTTGCTTATTTTACCCGTTGCTTATCAATGAGGTATCACTTTTTCTTAGGCATGGGAACATAATATGGCTCGCTTTTTGCTAACGCTTTAGAGTAACTACTCAGGAGGCAGACATGAATCTTAGACGGCTCAAATATTTTGTGAAAATCGTTGATATCGGTAGCCTGACGCAGGCCGCTGAGTTGTTGCATATTGCACAACCGGCGCTGAGCCAGCAGGTCGCAACGCTGGAGAGTGAACTCGAAAAACAGCTGTTGGTGCGGAGTCGACGCGGTGTGACGCCTACCGAGGCAGGGAAAATTCTTTATTCTCATGCTCAGACGATATTGTCACAGTGCGAGCAGGCAAAGGATGCGGTGAGTGGCGCACGACAGTCAATAAGTGCGTAGGCGCTAATTATCAGGGCCAGCTGTTTCCCAATGGCTGGCTACTCAATCTGACTTTCTTTTCTGACATTCTGTCAGGGGTCTCTGTATTTTTATTTTTTCGTGAACCTCATCACAATTTATCGATCTTCTTCAAAACAGGAGTCTTTGTTCTTACAAATAAAATGGTTTTTTATTTTTTCGGCTTATTTATCTGCAACTTCATTTTATTGCCGCAGTGTGAATATGATTTCCTTAAAATGGTAATAGACACTAGCGATCAGGCCATTCACAGTGTTACATTAATCTTCGTTATGTTTTCTCTAATCATGTCCGTCACGACAGGTGTTGCCTTATGGGGGTATGACGGTTATTTTTTGATTAAGGAGTTCAAATGAATAATATCCTCTCTCATCTTTTAATAAAGCTGGCAGAAAAAGAAGTTGGAGAAAAAGCGCTTAACGCGAAGATTGAATCGTTAGAGATGCTGATTTCTGCTATCGTTTCAACGTTTGATGAAAGTAAGATCAATGAGTTAAACAGAAAGATAGACGGTGTGGTTGCTGATGCCTCTCAGTGGAAGGATGAGCATAATTACTTAGCTTTCGAACTATTGGCGAAAAACATCAATAGAATCACAACCGTTTCATTACGGGAGTAACTTTCTGATATATCAATGGTGACGACATTAATTGAGCACATATTAATTGTTGCATATCCAAGCGAGAATTGTTTATATCCAATAATAGAGAATACTTCTGCTATGAATGATTTTGCTGAAAAAATTGAAGGCGCCGACGTTGTCCGCGCCTTTCTTGCATTTATATGCTTTACTCCATGTCAACAGCCTGCTTTTTCCGACGAATAAACTGATAAGCAATAGCCAGAACAATAAACCACAGCGGAGTGACAATGAGTGCCTGCCGTGTATCTGGCTGCAATGTTAACAGTACAATAACAAAAGCGAAAAAGGCCAGACATACCCAGCACATGAAAATACCCAATGGCATTTTATAGGATGACTCGGCATGTAGCTGAGGGCGCTTTTTACGATAGGTCAGGTAAGAGCACAGGATGATGCTCCAGATGAACATGAATAAAATTGCGGAGACAGTGGTTACCAGCGTAAAGACGGTCATCACGTTCGGAATCAGGTAGATCAACACGACGCCGGAAAGCAAACAAATACAGGAAAACATCAGCCCCGTCGAAGGCACCGCACGTTTAGAGAGCATGCCGAAGCTTTTCGGTGCATCGCCTTGTTTAGCCAGACCAAAGAGCATGCGGCTGGTAGAGAAAACGCCGCTATTCGCCGAAGATGCCGCAGATGTCAGGACGACGAAGTTGATCATACTGGCAGCAGCAGGTAAGCCGACAAGCACGAACATTTCCACAAAAGGACTACGATCCGCCGTAATCCTGCCCCAGGGGGTGACGGACATAATCATGATCAGTGCAAAAACATAAAACATGATGATGCGAATCGGGATAGCGTTAATCGCACGTGGCAATACGACTTTCGGGTTTTTCGTTTCAGCAGCCGTCGTACCAACCAGTTCGATGCCGACAAAGGCAAATACAGCTATCTGGAACCCTGCGAAGAAACCGCTGATTCCTTTCGGGAACATGCCTCCATCATTCCAGAGATTGGTAAAAGAGGCGATGTTGCCTGATGGGGAAGAGAATTGCATCATGACCAGTACCGCGCCGACTGAGATTAACGCAATGATGGCGACAATTTTTATCATGGCGAACCAGAATTCCATCTCACCAAACAGCTTCACGGTTGCCAGATTTAGCGTAAGTAAGAGTAGAACGCAAAGCAGAGAGGAGACCCACTGTGATAAATCGGGGAACCAGAACTGAGAGTAGGCGCTAATCGCGACGACATCGGCGATCCCGGTTACGACCCAGCAGAACCAGTAAGTCCAGCCGGTAAAGAAACCAGCCCATGGACCGAGCAGGTCGGCCGCGAAGTCACTGAATGACTTATAGTTGAGGTTGGAGAGTAATAGCTCCCCCATTGCGCGCATGACGAAAAACAACATAAAGCCAATGATCATATAAACGAAGATGATCGACGGGCCTGCCATGCTGATTGTTTTACCTGAGCCCATGAATAGCCCAGTACCGATCGCTCCGCCGATGGCGATGAGCTGAATATGACGATTAGTCAGATTCCGTTGCAGTCCCTCTCCCTGTTCAGGAGCAAGGTCTGCGGCTTCTTTTGATTGTTCGACCATTTAAGTACACGTTCCTGTTTCTGTCTGTGATGTTTTTTTGAGCTCTTTGGCGGCTCTCGTTTGCGAAAATCGAAACAAATAAGATAGCGCAACCGCGGTACTTATTACAGCGGATGTCTGAGATAGCCAGGCATAAAGAGGGCAGATAATGATGTAAAGTGATACTGTATATTTTTCGCCCTAAAATGAAGAGGATATAAAACGGTGATAGGCATAGATAAATAGGCTGAGCAGGTTAACAAATTTACCAATCGCTAACAATGCTATTAACGCGTATAAAAAATTAATATGAAGTGTTTGACAGACGAGTCAGGGAGGAGAATAATCCTCTCCGTTGGGTCGTTAGCTCAGTTGGTAGAGCAGTTGACTCTTAATCAATTGGTCGCAGGTTCGAACCCTGCACGACCCACCAACAATTTCAATAAGTTATGTTTATTTATCTGTTTTTTGTTATTGATTTTCTTTTTGGTTAATTTTTCTCTAATTATATCCTTTCTTAAAATTATTCATATTTATGAATTATTTTATCACTCTCCGATTTTTTATTTTATCTCGTTTTTTTCACAACTTTATTACTTAATGGATCGGCTTTTATTTGACGTTTTTTTATTCATAGGCACGTTAACGTTGGTGAGGATATAACGCGGCTGATGATGTTGCTGAAAGTCATCGTTCTGCTTGATGACGATGTGTCGTACGCGCCCTGAAGAGTCACGAGAAAGTGCTATGCTTAACAGACGGAATAGTCGACAGAGCGTAATAATGATATTGCGGGTTGAACTGCTCTACATAATTCGAGTTGCAGGCAAAACGTTCACGTTTTGGACAACGCAAGACGTTTGCCGTTTAGGGCGACGTACGCAGAGAAGTACACATCAGTATGCCGAGTTGTGTAGCCAGCGCGTATGTAGCTTGAATATGATGAGCTTGCACAGGACTGTGTTCACATCCACTGGGGCGGCGTTTAGAGGTAGCTGGAGTTTCCTGGTTAGCCATCAGCAAGTTTCTGCTTGATTTCGGAGGGTCATATGGGATTTGAAAAATTACTGGCTGTCATAGAAAAAAGTCACCAGGATCCAAAATCGGTTATCTCTTTGTCTGAACTGAGCCAGGTAATCCATGAAATAATTTGTACTGAAAGTTCGAAAGAGTACAAAATAAATGAATGCTTCACTGAGCTGAGGGAACTGGTTGATGAAAGAAAAGCACTCTCACGGAAACTGCTTTTGGATAAAGCGTTGGTCATGGAATTAACGCTTTATAAAAAGAAAGAAGAAGCGCTACTTTTGAAGCTCGTCAGTATCGGAAATAAATAGACAGGCATCTCTATTTATTTAATCAGTAAAGCAATACTAAATAATCACTACACCGCCAGAGATAATTATTATGATGGCGGTGTAGCAAATGGTGCTATTTGCGGTAGCTGGTTTTGATTTGTTTAATTGTGTTATCAAAAACAGCGGCCTGATCGGCATCTTCCAATTGAGCAATATATCTTTCCATATTGATGATAACTTTACCGGCGTCTGCCTGACCGATTGATTTTAATAACAGCGTAACCATCGCCTTCAGGCAGGTAACCTCATGGGCCAGTGTTTCAGCGGATGAGGCTGTAGAAAAGTCTGCGTTGCTCATGTTGTCTCCTCAACAAGAAAAAAATGTTTTTCATCGCCTGCTGCCGGCGTTATCGCCAGCGCGACATGCAGAAGCAGATGGTTGGGAGTATACCATAAAGCATATTGTGGATTGATATTATTCGTGGAAAATGCCATTTTAGTGGCTGTTTTTTATGCATTTAACTTATTAAAAGCGTATCTATATTCTTGACATTTTTTCGTGGTAAAGATTATAGATGTGTTTCGTTTAATACATATGATGTTCACTATGGACGTGCTTCACTGAATATATTATTTGTATAATAAAGCGGTAGGCGATGATAAAACCCCTAACGGACTTTCGCTTACAATAGTGACTTTTTGTTGACATTTAGAATATAAAGCCAATTGCATGCCATTTAATTTGCATTGTTTTTTATACATTTTTTGCCATTGAACTGTTTATGCTGTGTGGTGTATTTGAAATGTTAAGAATGTGATCAATATACACCATCAGGTTGACGATATATTGTTATGATCGGGAATACGATTTATTCCTTCTCGGCATATTTTAAAATACTTATTCATATAAATCAGTGTTTATTGTTTTTTGAAACCAACGTAGTATCACCTGCAAGCAACTTTGTATGTAAGTGTTACTCCCTTTTTTGGAGAATTATTCTTTGATTAGCGTTTTTCTTGTTGATGACCATGAATTGGTGCGGGCAGGGATACGACGCATTCTTGACGATATCAAAGGTCTGAAAGTGGTTGGTGAGGCATGCTGTGGTGAAGATGCCGTTAAATGGTGCCGAAGCAATGATGTGGATGTTGTCCTGATGGACATGAGCATGCCGGGCATCGGTGGGCTTGAAGCAACGCGTAAGATCCTGCGTTTTACTCCAGATATAAAAGTCATCATGCTCACTATTTATACGGAGAATCCACTGCCCGCAAAAGTGATGCAGGCCGGTGCCGCGGGATATGTGAGTAAAGCTGCTGCCCCTCAGGAAGTAATCTCCGCCATTCGAGCAGTACACGCAGGTAAACGGTATATTGCTTCTGATATTGCCCAACAGATGGCATTAAGCCAACTGGAACCGCAAACGGACGCACCGCTGGAGTGTTTGTCTGAACGCGAATTACAGATTATGCTAATGATAACGAAGGGGCAGAAAGTGACTGAAATCTCAGATCAACTTAATCTTAGCCCTAAAACCGTGAACAGCTATCGTTACCGTATGTTTAGCAAGCTGAATATCAACGGCGACGTAGAGTTGACTCATCTGGCTATCAAGCATGGGCTTTTTACCGCGGAGACATTGTTAAGTAGTGAGTGAGAATTTCGATGCTTCGGCATTTTTAAAAACGGTAACGAGCCAGCCTGGTGTCTACCGTATGTATGATGCGGGCGATACGGTAATCTATGTTGGTAAGGCAAAAGACTTAAAAAAACGGCTTGCCAGCTATTTCCGCAGCCATGTCGGCAGCCGTAAAACCGAGGCATTGGTCAAAAGCATCGATCATATTGATGTCACGATTACGCACACAGAAACTGAAGCCTTACTGCTGGAACACAACTACATCAAGCTTTATCAGCCGCGTTATAATGTCTTGCTGCGCGACGATAAATCCTACCCCATGATTTTCCTGAGCGGTGACGCTCATCCACGTCTGGCGGTGCACCGTGGTGCCAAGCATGCGAAGGGTGAGTATTTCGGCCCGTTCCCTAACGGCAATGCCGTGCGTGAAACGCTGATATTACTGCAAAAACTGTTCCCGGTGCGCCAGTGTGAAAATAGCATCTATCGCAACCGCTCTCGCCCTTGCCTGCAATATCAAATTGGTCGCTGCCTCGGGCCTTGCGTTAGTGGTTTGGTTAGCGATGAGGATTATCAGCAGCAGGTTGACTATGTTCGCCTGTTTTTGTCTGGTAAAGATCAACAAGTACTGAATCAACTCATTTCTCGAATGGAAGCGGCCAGTCGCGACCTGAATTTTGAAGAGGCAGCCCAGATACGCGATCAGATCCAAGCGGTTCGGCGGGTGACGGAAAAACAATTTGTTTCCGGTGATGGCGAAGATCTGGATGTTATCAGTGTGGCTTTTGATGCAGGCATGGCTTGCGTCTATGTCCTGTTTATCCGACAGGGAAAAGTGCTTGGCAGCCGGAGCTATTTCCCCAAAGTGCCTGGCGGTACGGAATTAGGAGAAGTAGTGCAAACGTTTGTCGGGCAGTTCTATTTACAAGGAAGCTTAGTCCGAACGCTTCCCGCAGAAATTCTGCTTGATTTTACCTTGCCCGATAAAAATGTGCTAATGGAGTCCCTGACGGCGGTTGCGGGGAGAAAAGTGCAGATTCAGACTAAGCCCCGTGGCGATCGTGCTCGCTATTTAAAACTGGCGCGGACGAATGCTGCGACTGCGTTGGTTACAAAACTGTCTCAGCAATCCACAATTCATCAGCGTTTGGCCGCATTGGCAAGCGTCTTGCGGTTGCCAGAGATCCATCGCATGGAGTGTTTTGACATCAGTCATACGATGGGGGAGCAGACGGTGGCGTCCTGTGTGGTATTCGATGTTAATGGTCCGCTACGTTCGGAATATCGCCGCTATAATATCAGTGGCATTACGCCCGGTGATGATTATGCTGCCATGGCGCAAGTCCTCCGACGCCGGTACGGTAAAGTGCTGGATGAAAGTAAAATACCGGATGTCATTATCATTGACGGTGGGAAAGGGCAGCTCGGTCAGGCTCAGGCCGTGTTTGACTCGTTACAAGTATCATGGGATAAAAATAAGCCTCTGTTGCTTGGTGTCGCGAAGGGCAGTGATCGTAAAGCTGGACTGGAAACCCTGTTTTTTGAAGCGACGGGCGAGGGTGTGGCACTGCCACCAGATTCTCCTGCATTACACGTTATTCAGCATATTCGCGATGATTCGCATGATCATGCGATTGGCGGGCATCGTAAAAAGAGAGCAAAAGTTAAGAATACCAGTACGCTGGAGCTTATCGAAGGTGTCGGCCCTAAACGTCGTCAAACCCTGCTGAAATACATGGGGGGGCTACAACCGTTGATGAATGCCAGTATTGAGGAGATTGCAAATGTTCCAGGAATTTCGCATGCATTGGCAGAAAAGATCTTCCATGCATTGAAACACTAGGGACAATGTAGCAACATACTCCTAGTATCCACTCCAGCCAGATAATTACCTAAGCGCTATGCAATTTAATATACCGACGTTGCTTACTCTGTTTCGTGTTGCTCTTATTCCGTTTTTTGTGCTGGCGTTTTATCTTCCATTCGTCTGGGCACCGCTGCTTTGTGCGCTGATTTTCGTATTTGCTGCTGTGACGGATTGGTTTGATGGTTTCCTTGCCCGCCGTTGGGAACAGACCACGCGTTTTGGTGCCTTCCTCGATCCCGTTGCGGATAAAGTGATGGTGGCTGTCGCGTTGGTACTGGTTGCAGAGTACTATCATTCGTGGTGGATTACGCTGCCAGCAGCAACGATGATCGCGCGGGAAATCATTATTTCAGCCTTGCGTGAGTGGATGGCTGAAATTGGCAAGAGGAGCAGCGTTGCCGTGTCGTGGATAGGAAAGGTGAAAACTACGGCCCAGATGATGGCGCTTTTTGCGTTGCTATGGCGCCCGGAACGCATTGTTGAAGGTGTGGGTGTTGTGGCGCTGTACATCGCAGCGGTGCTGACGTTCTGGTCTATGTTCCAATATTTGAACGCAGCGCGTCACGATTTGCTTGAACCTTGATCGAAGCGCCGTAAAAACCAGCAAACGAACGTGGTTGCTTGATAATTCTGTTGACTCATCATGTCAGGTCAGTAGAATGCACCGCATCAACAGCAACGCTGGTTATAAGAAGTTAGAATAATCAGTAAGTTCTGTGTTGCGGGAATAGCTCAGTTGGTAGAGCACGACCTTGCCAAGGTCGGGGTCGCGAGTTCGAATCTCGTTTCTCGCTCCAATTTAAAGCATCGGCAATAGCGGATGTTGGTCATTAAGACCTAAATATTTTGGCGCGTTAACAAAGCGGTTATGTAGCGGATTGCAAATCCGTCTAGTCCGGTTCGACTCCGGAACGCGCCTCCAATATTTATGCCCGGGTGGTGAAATCGGTAGACACAAGGGATTTAAAATCCCTCGGCGTTCGCGCTGTGCGGGTTCAAGTCCCGCCCCGGGCACCATTGATTTAAGTTAGTGAAAACAACTAGTTATCTAGAAACATTAAACCACCGCACGGTGGTTTTTTTGTGCCTGAAAAAGGGCGAGTGGCAGCAAAATGGCAGCAGAGTGGCAGCACTGATTTTAGGCATGAAAAAAGCGGCCAAGAATTTAGCCGCTTTTGTTAAGCCGGATTAAACAATCTACAGAGCTAAATCCAACTGATTTTCCCCTTTGTGACTGCGGGGAAAGATATTGGTGGGAACACATGCGCCTGGCGCGGGTTTCGTTTCGTTCAGTGATTCATCAATGTGCGTCATGCTGGTAAAGCAGTAGCCGCACATCATGTTTTGACACTGGTGATAGCTACGTCGAACCAATGGGCTAAGTTCTACGCTGGTACGTGTTTTTGCAGTTGCGCGGCACTTTGGACATTTGATCGCCATGACAACCCCTCAAACGGTTGGTGTTACTGGCATTATACACAGGTGTTGCATTAATCATCATTATCGTCTGCCGCCCAATCCGTTATTTTCACTTCAAATTCCAGCGATGTAGTAAATCCTGATTGGCTGATTTCATGTACGCAGCGTGTGATTATCCAATCGGCATTATCGATAACCGTTTTAAATCCAGACATACGGGCGTGTAATTCGGGATATAAATCGGCACGGCCTCGCACTAACGTCATACTGAATTCTGCGGCACCGCGCTGTAACGTCGACCATTTGGCCGCGGCGGCACGTTTTGCCGCTTGCTCGGTTTTAAACGTCGATCGCATGACATAAACATTACCTTCCGTTCCCTCAAGATAATTCCCCTCCTTACTGCTGGATGCGGGCTCTTTCTTTTTAACGGGCGTACTGGTTTTACGTTTACGCTTTACCTTTGTCGTTTTGGTTTTGCCAAAATTCAGATCCAGCCAGTACGCCGTAACACCGGTGTACGCGTCGCGGTCAGCAACGCGGAAGCTGTGACTGTCTCCGCTACTACGTGTAATGGTGATGGTCGGTAGTGGCTTGCCACTTTGTGAAACCGCCTGCCCTGGAACAATAAAGAGCAACATGCCATTTTTTATGGTTGCGATTGCGCCTACCATTTCTGCCATGCGAGTAAGGAAGCTGATATCTGATTCATTCGTCTGGTCAGCATGGTCAAGTTCCAGCTTCGCCAGCCGTTCCGTCACACCGGCCTTCAGCCCATAGCGGCTGGCGATGGCAGATACCACAAATCCGACAGTAACATTGTGCCAACTGTATTCACGCTTGACGTTGAAGGTTTCCCTGAAATCCGCACTACGGGCGCTGATAGTCAACTGATCCGGCGGGCCACGATGCGCAATTTCATCAACCGTGAATGTCCCTTTGCTGATTAGCGGTTCATTCGCCCAGCCCAGCGCCACCGTGACCTTTGCACCGCGCTCCGGCAGGGCTAATTTTCCGTCTGCATCGTCCAGCACCAATTCCAGCGAATCAGCTTCAAACCCGCGATTATCCGTCAGCGATAACGACATCAGCCGATCATTCAGCTCTGTAACCTGCTTATCGCCAACCCTCACCATAAACGCCGGACGGGGTGAGTATTCGTCCAGCCGTCCAGAAATAGCCCCTAGCGTGTCCATGATTGACATTATTACCCCCTGATCTCTGCCTGAATACTCGCGTTACGCGCGCGTAGGGACAATCAGCGCCGGTTGTCGCGCTCCTAAAACAAAGCAAACGCCGTGCGCAACCTGTGAAATCCCGCAATCATGAAGCCGGACATTTGACCCATTGAGGCAACAGCATGGCGACTAATTATCATCACGGTGTGACCGTCCGAGAAACCACGGATCTCAGCACCCTTATTAACGATATCGACTCGGCAGTGATCGGCGTGGTGTGTACCGCCGATGATGCCGATGCTGATACGTTCCCGTTAAACGAACCGGTACTGCTAACCCGCGTAGCCAGCGTGCTGGGCAAAGCGGGTAAAACAGGCACATTACACACCACGTTGAAATGCATTTCCGATCAGGCCAGCCCTCAAACGGTGGTGATCCGCGTTGCAGATGCGGCGAATGCACAGGCAGAAGGCAATGAACCTAAACCGACGCAAGATCAGTTAGTGATCGGCGGTTCCGATGCCAACGGGCGCTATACGGGGTTGTATGCGCTGCTGTCGGCAGAGGCGCGGATTGGTGTCCGTCCACGCGTACTGGCCGTGCCGGAATTAGATACTCAGGCCGTTGCCGCACAACTAGGCGTGATGGCTGAAAAGCTAAACGCATTCGCCTATGTCAGCGCGCATGACTGTGCAACTATCGCGGCGGCGAAAGCGTACCGTGAAAATTTCTCCCAACGTGAATTGATGGTGATCTGGCCTGACTTTATCGCCTACGACACCGCCAAAGGGGAAAGCGTGACCGTACCCGCGCCAGCGTTTGCGGTTGGCCTGCGTGCCAAAATTGATGCGGAAACAGGCTGGCACAAGGTGTTATCCAACGTTGCCGTAAACGGTGTGCTGGGGCTGAGCAAAGATGTGTATTTCACATTGCAAGGCACCGATACCGACGCCGACGAACTGAACAGCAATGGCATCACCACGCTGATTAAGCAGAACGGCTTTCGCTTTTGGGGATCACGCACCTGTGACCGTGAAACCTATCTGTTTGAAAGCTACACCCGCACGGCGCAAATCCTCGCAGACACCATCGCAGAAGCGCATTTCTTCTACATTGACAAGCCGCTTACGCCCTCACTGGCAAAGGATATTGTAGACGGTATCAACCGCAAGTTAACGGCGCTGGTCACCGCTGGCCGTCTGCTGGGTGCGAACTGTTGGTATGACAAAGAAACCAACACCGGCGAAACGCTGCGCACGGGAAAATTAACCATCAAGTACAACTACACACCCGTTCCGCCATTGGAGCATTTGGATCTGGTGCAAGAGTTTACTGACGAATACTTCGCGACGTTCGCCAATACGTTCAGCGGGTAAGGGGTAAATCATGTCTCTGCCAAAGAAACTTAAATACTTCAATCTGTTTATCGACGGTGACAGCTATTTCGGCCAGGTGCCGGAAGTGACACCGCCCAAACTCACGCGCAAGACGGAAGACTATCAGGCGGGCGGTATGCCTGGCTTTGTCGCGATTGACTTCGGTTTTGATGCGGGCGCGCTGGATATGGAAATCATCCTCGGCGGGCTGGATGCTGGCTTGTTGAAAAAGTGGGGCGTCTCCACGGCGGACGGTATGCAAACGCGCTTTGCAGGTTCGTATCAGGATGAAGCCACAGGCGAAGCGGTGTCGTGTGAAATCCAGACGCGTGGCCGGTTTACCGAGCTTGACCCAGGCTCTGCCAAAGTGGGTGAAGATACGGCACATAAATACACCCTGAAAAATACCTACTTTAAGCTGACGATCAGCGGTGAAGAGGTGATGGAAGTGGATGTGCTGAACATGATTTATAAAGTGGCCGGTGTCGATATGATGGAAAAACACCGCGCTAACGTTGGGCTATAACAGGAAATATCTATCATGACTGAGAAACAAAATAACGTCGTTATTCTGCAAAACCCGATTATGCGTAAAGGCGGTGACGTGAAAGAAGTTACGATCACTGGCGCACTAAAGCAGGCCGGATCGCTGCGTGGGCTGAAAGTCTACGATGTGATGACGTCCGATGTTGATAGTTTGCTGACGTTGCTCCCGCGAGTTACAAGCCCGGCGCTGACGAAAGAAGAACTCACCACGATGGATACCTGGGATTTTTGCCAGCTATCCAATGCGGTGGCCACTTTTTTGCAACCCTCTTCCCCAGCGAACGAGGCGGGCGCGGTAACGGCGTAATTCACTGCCCGTTTAACAGTGTTGAAGAGGTGATGGCCGACATCGCAGCAATTTTCCATTGGTTGCCGTCGGCGATGGACGCCATGCCGGTAGATGAACTGCTGGCATGGCGCAGCCGAGCGGCCGTTAGAAGCGGAAACTCGGAATGACAGATCGCAATCTCAATATTCGCGTGGCGTTCAGCGCGATCAATAATATGGCTCGGCCCGTCAGTGCCGCACGCAGCGGCACGGCGGCGCTGGCTGACCAAATCAGAGCAACACAAAATACCCTCAACGGATTAGAGCGGCAGGCCAGCAGTTTTGACCGCCTGAGCGCCGCATCAGCAAAAACAACCCGCGAACTGGAACAGGCTAAAGCCAAAGCGGCGGCGATGCGTGCTGAATTTGGTGCAGCAGGCACACGAACAGAAGAGCAAAACGCGGCACTGAAACGGCAACGTGCGCTGATCAGGCAACTATCAACCGCTCAGGCTAATGAAACCGAACAGTTAACACAGCTACGTGCAGAATTGGCGCGGCATGGCGTGATACTCGATCGCAGCCGCAGAGCAACAGACCAGATTAGCGATCAAACCGCACGCTATAACCGTATGTTAGCGGAACAGCAACGGCGGTTGGCGGCAGTGACGCAGGCGCGAGCACGTTACGATCGGATGCAGCAGACAGCGGGGAATCTGCGCAGCACAGGGGCAATGGCAATCGGTGCCAGTGCAGCCGGTGCTTATGTCGGTGCCAGAATGATGGCTCCTAATTTGCAATCAGATAAAAGCGGCGCGGTGATTGCCGCGCAAAATGCCGAAGCCCCAGCAATGGGGGCGCAGTATTCGAAAATCATTAAAGGGATTAATAGCGCCGGCGTGAGCAATGACCTCGCTCAGATCGCCAACACTGTATCGGCGGTGCGTAGCTCACTGGGTGCATTGGGGGAAGTCGGTGAAGCGGAATTAGACCGGATCTCGCGCAAAGCATTGGATATGCAATCCGTGCTGGGCGGCGACACGGCGGAACATATCCAGATTGCCGCCATCATGATGAAGAATGGTCTGGCTCGCAGCAGCGATGACGCATTCGATTTGATGATGGCGGGTATGCAACGCGTGTCTACCCAGATGCGTGGTGAGCTGCCTGAGATATTGCATGAGTATTCAACGCATTTCAGGAACATGGGCTACAGCGGTTCTGAAGCCATGACGCTATTGGTCAATATGGCGCAGCAAGGAAAGTTTGCGCTGGATAAGACTGGCGATGCCATCAAAGAATTTTCAATTCGCGGATCTGACATGTCCAAAGCCAGTGTAGAGGAGTATGACGCCATCGGACTGAATGCACAGCGCGCGTCATCTGCCATTGCTAGCGGCGGTGCACAGGCGCGCAACGCGATGCAGCAAACCGCACAGGGGCTATTGAAGATTAAAGACCCAGCCGCGCGGGCGAATGCGGCCATTGCATTATTTGGCACACCGATAGAAGACCTGTCTATCGATCAGATCCCTAATTTCCTGTCAGCGCTAGCGAATACCAAAGACCAGTTCAGCGACGTCAGCGGAACGGCCGAACGCATGGGCAGCACGTTACGCGATAACCTGTCGGGTGATATCGACAAGCTCGGTGGCGCACTGAGTGGGCTACGTTTTGCCATTTTTGAAAATGACTCCGGCGTTTTGCGCTCGCTAGCTCAGGGTGCGACGGCGTTAGTGAATAGCGTCCGTGAATGGGTGACGGCTAACCCTGAATTGGCTCAAACACTGGTTGTGGTTGTTGGCGGCGCATTGGTGCTCACCGCAGCCATTGGCACCGTTTCGCTGGCCGCAGGCGTATTGATGGGGCCATTTTCCAAACTGCAACTTGGCCTATCCCTGTTAAGCGGTGGTAAGGGGATTGGCACCGTTACAAGTATGTTCATCAGGCTTAGCGGCGTTATGACGGGGAGCCTGTCCAGTGTTCGCGCATGGGGCGGCATCCTTGCCACATTACGTGGCTGGATCGGTGGTATCGGCAATATTGCCCAAGGCGCTGGCCGTTCCTTGTTGATGGTATTCACTCAGCCAGGCACGGCGCTATCGGCGCTGGGTAATGGCGTGCGGATGCTGGCGACATCTGGATTTTCTGCACTGAGTGGTTCAGGTATGGCGGTATTTAACATCCTGCGTACGGGCTTCATGCTGTTACTCAGTCCTATCGGCATTATCGGCGCGGCAATCGTTGCGGCCGGTGTATTGATTTACAAATACTGGGAACCGATCAAGGCGTTTTTCAGCGGTTTTTTCAGTGGCCTGACAACTGGCCTTGAACCGGTTAAGCAATCCTTCTCAGCGTTATCGCCTATTTTTGACGGGATCGGGCAAGCAATTAGTGGTGTATGGGACTGGTTCAAAAAACTGTTTGAACCGGTCAACTCCTCATCTGAATCATTAAAACAATGCACGGAAGCGGGGAAAGTATTTGGTGAGGTGGTCGGGATGGCGATTAGTGGTGTAGTGACGGTTATTTTAAAAGTCGCTGAAGGCATTGGCTGGATACTGGAAAAATTAGGGGTTATCCCTGAAGCCGCAAATGCCGCCGTCTCAGCATCAAATGCCATGAACGGTGCAATGCCGGAAAAAGGCTACGAGCCTAAAAAACCGGTGATGTACATATGGGATGAGAAACAAAAGAAAATGGTGGCGCAGGAATGGAAGCCACAGCCCCCCAAAGAAACCGATGCGGTGATTAAAACCGGCGAGGCAGCAAAACCACCGGCAGGCGAAGGCAATAAGCCTAAACAAACTGGGGCGTTGCAGGACTTGACAGGGAGCAATCCCAAAACAGAAAAAACAGGCAGCACAGCAAAGACTGAAGACAAGAAAGACCCGAACAAGCTGGGTGATATCGTTTTTAAAAACGTACCGCCTGCCGTCATGCTGGCGAACGGCTACCGTGAATCACAGGTTATGCCTGCACAGCCCAAAATCCCCCTACTGGAGCGGGTGAAGCAAACCGCCGGCGTGCTGGCCGCTTCCGTCCTGCCGTTTACTGTGCAACCTGCTGGGGCAGACGTTCCGGCTACCAATTCACCTGCAGCACAGATGAAAACGGCGATGTCTGCCGGTATGGCCAGCACAGACAAATATGAAATCAATATCACGATTCAGGATGCACGCAGCCTGGATGAAGACAAACTCGTCGCCAGACTGCGGCGGGAAATCGACGATATTGAACGCCGTAAGCAGCATCGCCAGCGCTCACAACTGACCGATCACGTATAGGATTTTTATCATGATGATGATTCTGGGTATGTTCGTCTTTATGCGGCAGACTACGCCGTACCAATCCCTGAGCCATGACAGCAGTTGGCGACACGTTAAAAATGACCGAGTAGGCAAATCCCCGCGCTATCAGTATATCGGCGCAGGGGAAGATAAAATCACGCTGGCCGGTGAACTGTACCCAGAAATAACCGGCGGTGATGTGTCGCTAAACATGCTGCAAACGATGGCTTACACAGGGAAAGCCTGGCCGCTAATCGAGGGGACGGGGAATATCTACGGTATGTATGTGATAACCAGCATCAACGAAACCCGTTCTGAGTTCTTTAATGACGGTAAAGCGCGGCATATCTCATTTACGCTGAATCTTGAACGGGTTAGCGAGGATTTGCGGGAAATGCTCGGTGATATGGATATCGGCTTACCCTGGTAACACAGTTGTTTTTAACTGTGATCGAAGAAAAAAGCCCACTGTCTCGCTAACAGTGGGCTTCGCTTTCCCCGATGTATCATTATTATTTTAATAACCAATCACATAATGACATTTGACATGGTTATTTTATAAACGTTTATACAGATCAATTACTCGTTATTGATCGGCGGTAACGATCAATTCGTATTTATGAATGCTACACACCTATTTTTGTGATTCTCAATCGATATCCACCAATCGCACCACTTTTCCACGGATTGCCGTCATAACCACTAAACCTGACAATTTCATACGTTCCGGTTTTTACTATGATCATTTTTTCATTGATTAGTGATGCAGCAATGCCGAATGTTGCACCTTGTGAGGTTCCTTCATAGATACAATTACTGGCAACCCCCCATACGCCATCAACAAGTAACTCCACCTGAATCAGACAATTAAGTGTATTGTATGGGCTGGGTACTTCGATTCTGGCACCTGTAGATATCTTTGGTGGCGCACTTTCCGACCCGTTGGGATAAATGACAACCGACTCAATCGTATTTTTCATCACATAGCGAGCGTCGGCCTCGGTTTTATTCCATGCGTTGATGTCCCCGGCCAGTAAATTAACGTCAGCCGACAAGGGTTTCCCATTCACACGGATGGAGCGCATCGCGTATTTTTGCGCGGCCTGTGCATCAGTCAGCGCCCCTACGTCTGCCGCTGTGGGTTTATTACTGGGGCTGTAGACTCGCTGGCCTTTTTCCGTCAGATTACCGCCCACACTGACATTATGCGCTAATTCGACATTGCCATTGCTGATATCGATACGAAACGGACGAAGCGTGTTCCAGTTGCCGTTAATATCGCCTTTGTTGGTCAATAGCAGATAAAAACTGCCACCATCGTTACGTAACATGACAGCATAGTCACCCGTTGTCAGGCGTAGTGCGTTTCCCGCCGTCGAGATGACTTCACCACTTAATATCCCGCCGGATTTTCTTAAGTAACGCGCGTCACCCTCGTCTTTGGAATATGCCCCAATATCTTCAGGGGTTGGTTTGTTGTTCGGGCTGTAAACCCGTCTTCCTGCTTCGACTATCCCGCCGGAAGTGTATAACGTCCCACTTGAATCCAGTGACGCCAGTTCACTTAATTCTTCATGATTACCGTTCCAGAATCTAAACCCGCCGCTGCCGCTGCCACGGTGATTCACAAACTCGGTGCAGCCTTGTCCATTAATGCGGTTCCAGCACAAAAATGCCCCTTGTGATTCAGGTAGCGCCGGACCCGACCCCGTGATTTTCACAATGTCACTGGCTTCCAGACGACCGGACATTTTGCCCCCTGTCAGCGACAGTTTTCCGGCTAATGCATTCAAAATAGTGGTTGAGAAATTCGGATCATTGCCGAGCGCCTGCGCCAGCTCCTGCAACGTATCGAGCGCACCGGGTGACCCGTTAATTAAGGCGGATATGGCTGCTTTAACAAATGCTGTCGTTGCAATCTGCGTATCATTGGATGCCTGTACCGCTGTTGGGGCGGTAGGTTTGCCAATCAGCGCTGGGCTTTCCAGCCGTGCATATTTCTGTGTAGCCTGCGCATCCGTCAGCGCGCCCACATCGGCGGCGGTGGGCTTATTGTTAGGGCTGTAGACGCGCTGGCCTTTTTCCAGCAATGTGTCGGCATCAACTTTATGCCCCAGCGCGACATCGCCCGTTGCCAGATTAATCCTGAATGGCCGTAAACTGTTCCATTTTCCGTAAGGGTCTTCTTTATCGGTCAGTAAAAAATAAAAATCACCGCCATCATGACGCAGAGTGACGCCGTAGCCGCCATTCACCATACGCACCGCATCAGCGACAGAGGAAACCAGCGTTCCGCTCATCGTTCCGCCGGCCAGGGGGAGTTTTTTCCCTAGCTCAGTCAGCATCGTTGTGGAGAAGTTTGGGTCATTGCCTAGCGCTTTCGCCAGTTCCTGCAACGTATCGAGCGCACCGGGTGACCCATTGACCAGCGCGGAAACGGCGGCTTTCACAAAGGCCGTTGTTGCCAGTTGTGTGTCATTAGCGGTTTGCGCGGCTGTGGGCGCGGTAGGTTTGCCTGTCAGTGCCGGGCTGGCCTTTGGCGCATATTGCGAGTGAGGATCAGCGGCGGCAAGATGGTTTTTCATCATGCTATCCGCATAGGCTTTCACCTCGATCACCGCGTTATCAACATAACCCCGCGTTGCCAGCACGACCGCCGGGTCGATTTTCAACGTCACGGCGTCGGTACTGCTGACAATCAGGATCATGCGCACGGTCTGAATACGACCGCTCCCTTCCTGAAGTTGTGGTTTGTAGGTTTCCGGGCAGTTGGCGACCGCAATCAGATTACCGTCATCATCAAACAGGCCGATTTCACGAATCCACCAACCGCCCTCATTTTCTGGAATGACCTGCTCGGCGATAATCTGGCTGGGGTTTTTCGGGTCAACACTCAGCGTATTGAGCGCCGCCCGACGTTTTTCGCCAATCAGCTTGGTTTGTGCCGGGTTCGGTGTTGGCAAGATGCCGCCGCCATCCCCGACGGCCATCCGGGTGATGTTAAGGCGACTACCCAGCGCGGTGGCGTTAGCCAGTTTGGCCGCGCCGATGTTGGTTAACAGGGCAAAATATTTTGCGCTCATGCGGTTACGCTCACGTTGTCGATTAAATGAAGTGCTGCTCCGGTCACATCCAGACCGGACACGGTGATAGTTTCAGGAAAATAGGGGTAAATGGTCAGGTCATCGCCGCCATAGGACAGCGCGGCAACATAGGCCGCACCCCGCGTGTCGAGGTTGATATTCAGCCCCAGCAGGTGACGTGACGCGGGTTTGGCGTCAGCAATCAGCCGCTCCAGCTCGTAAAAGGTTTCTTCGCTGATACCGCTATCTTGCACGCCGATATCGAGGAGAAACGTGCCAGGCTCGCCGCCGTTCTGAAACCATTCGCTGATACGGATCAGATAACCAAACGGCTCCACCACGCGACGCAGCGCGCCGATGGTGCCTTTGTGGCGATGTATGAAATAGGCATCTTTTATCGCCTGACGCTTAATGATTTCCGGCCAGTTTTCATCCCAGCGATCAACTGAGAATGCCCATGCCAGATAGGGCAGCAGGTTTGACGGGCAACTTTCTGGATCACATAACTGACGTAACGGGATCGGCGTGCGGGATAATTCCGCGCAGGCTTTGGCTGCGGCAATTTCCAACTCAGATGAACCAACGGGTAGCAGGCTGTTATTCATCTGATCCCCCGATATTCAGCACCCAGTTAGCGCAGTAAGACGCCTGGCTTTTATCAAGCACGATATCTGCGGCTGGGCTTTCCAAATCAACGCGCTGTACACCCTCAACATGGAGTGCCGCGAAGATTGCAGATCGGCGAATATCACGGCCTAACCGATGCTGTGCGGTGATGTACGTCTGCAAGCGTGCTTCTGCTGCGATGCGAATAGGCTCGGCTTCCGGCCCCGGATAGAAATACAGCGTCGCGGTAATGTCATAGGGGATAATAACCGCTGATTGAACCGTCACACGGTCTGCAACCGGCCGCACATTCTCGGCGTTCAGGGCAATATCAACGGCTTGCAATAATTCATTACTGGCGCTGCCATTTCCTTCACGCGACAGCACCGTTACCGTAACGGCGGCAGGGCTGGGGCTAACTGCGCTGGCGTCAGCGACTCGCCCATCTGCACTACGTGCGTGAAACTCATAGGCTGCGGTTGGCCCCGCAACACTCAGCCCCTCGAATGCCTGTTGTGCGCGTGTACGCAGATCGGCATCAGATTCCATGACCGCTGCAACAGGTGGGATCGCCGTTGTATCTTCTGCGGTGATAACCAGTCGCTGCACGTTAACGTTGGCAGCAAGCTGATCAAGGTCATTTCCGGCGGCGTAGGCCAGCATGTTAGCGCTGGCCGCTTCATTAACCCGCTGACGCAATAACAACTCATGATAGACAGACAGTTGCAGCAGCTTGGTTAGCGGCTCGGATTCCAATGTCAGCGTGCGTGTGATGGCATCACGTTGTTCGACTGGAAACAGAGCGATAAACATCGCCTTGCGTTCCGCATACAACGTTTCGTAGTCCAGTGTTTCAACGACATCAGGGGCAGGCAGCAGGGATAAATCAATCAGTCCGCTCATCATGCCCCCTGTAATGAAATGGTGGCGCTAAATGCCGCCAGATTATCTGTACGTTGCGCCTGAAGTGTTACGGCAACGAATCCCACACCACGGGTTTCCAGCGTAATTTTTGTTGGAGTAATACGCGGTTCCCAACGCATTAATGCGCTGTAGATGGCTGACATTATCTTGAGCTTGATTGCTGGCTCGTGAGGTTCGTCAATCAGCGAAAAAAGCTGTGAACCGTAGCTGCGCCGCATCAGGCGGCTACCAACAGGGGTGATTAAAATGTCGCGTACTGACTGGCTGATATGCTCATCATCAGTGATCGTGCGTCCGTTACTGGCATTCATACCGATGTATTTTTCATTGCTCATTGCGGGCCGTCCGTTTTACTACCGCCGCGCTGTACGCCGCCGTGAGTATGACTGTCTGCGACCACGCCGTTTGATGACATTTTTCCGCCGGTGTGGGTGATATCGCCCTGCATCGTGCCGCCTTTTTCTACGCTGAGCGTTTGCGTGCTGAGATGCTGGGTGCAAATCACTTTCGGAGTGTCCAGCGTGATAGATTCAGCCGCTTCAATAATCACCTTTTTGACGCCTTTGACGGTCATCGTTGATGTGTTGGCATCATACGTTTCGCTGGCCCCATCGGGATAAACAGTGGTGTGTACCTTTGGGGTATTGCTGGGCGCACTGTGCTGATTGGAATACAGGCTTAACACGATCACAGCCGTTTCCAGATCGCCGCCTGGTGCAGCGATAAGCACCTGTTCGCCCACTGACAACGGCCACCACGATGTAGCATCACCCGCGCGGGCAACGCCCCAGCGTATCCAGTCCGTGGTATTCCCGCCGGTTTCCACTCGCGCCAAATGACGCACATGATCGACATCGACAACCATACCGATACGGATCAGGTTATGCAGCAGGCGGTCAAACTCATTGGATGTCATGGCTGGCGCTCGATAATCAATTCATAGCGCCAGTTTCAGGTGTCGCGCGCGGGAGCACAATGGAAGGGGATTGTAGGAGGACGGCAACAACTAATCGGGTTGAATGAAGTCCGTAATGGTATCGGCCACCCAGTCCAGATCGGTGGGCGTTAGCCCCAGTAACTCACGAATAGGGTAACGCACGGACGAACGTCCTATTTTGTCAACTTCGCCAAACTGGTGAATACGCGCGATGCTGCCCGCCTGACCACTGAAGCCAACAGTCGCGCTATTAGGGGAGGTGTCGATGCGTAAAAAACGCACGGTGCGTAGCTTAGGAAACATTTTGTCTTTACGTGATGGTGCTGTGGAAACGCTGCTTACGTTAATGCTGAGATAGCGCACAATGTCGGCACGCAAGAACGAGCGCAAGCCACCTCGGCCAACATCAAAACCGGTAATCATTCTTTCACCGCTGCGGCCTTTGCTACTGTGCCAGTTGCGTAGTTCTCGCACCTCACTTTTCCACATAAACCGGACGCCGCCTTGTGTGCGGCGGGCTTGCCTTTTACGTCTCTCGTAAGATGATCCATCTGGGTTCTGCTGCTGTGCAATCCGTTGCTGCTGACGTTTACGCAGTCCTGTTGCAATCTGTCGTGATAAGCGACGCCGTTGATTAGCCGCCAGTTGTTCAACAACGGATTTCAGATATCCATCCAGTTCCTGAAACAGCGCGTCATTCTGGCTCATTATTAACCTGCCGTAGCGTCATGAATAACTGTGTTGGCCACATCGTCTTTTACCAGTAATCCCCATGCATCCTGTCCTTCCATCGGATCAGGTGGCGGATCAGCACGATGACGAACGTTGATTTCGCCAGCTTCATTGCGTGTGACGATCACCGACTCATCAGCCTGGATACGGATCAATAAATCGGCCGTACTGTTACTCAGCAAATCCGCTTCAAACGTAATACCTGTTTTACGCCGTTCTGGGTTAAGTAATAAATCCGGTTGATAGATTCTCGCCCACATCAGCACTGGCACCATTAGCGTATCGATAGAATGCGGATAGTCCATTGCCAGCACTTCCAACGTGTAGCGATATTCAAAGGAGGCGGAGCGCGCACCGGTACTTATTGCATTCCCCTTCTGTACATAGACGACCAGTTGATCGGGGTTTTCCCGCAACCACGGCACCTGCTCGCTAATGGCTTTTCTCAGTAGTTCCGCTTTTAGCATGTTGTTGCTCTCTCTGTTGTTCAGCCTGGCGAATTAGTGCCTTGTCGTGGTTGGCACTCTCCAGCGCAGCCAGCAGCAGGCTATTCCAGTTAACAGACTGGCCGTAGGTCAGACGGTTATTGACTATCGCGCCCTGTGGCAGTGGTATTGCCGTCGGTGCGGTTAGGTTCGCCGGCAGGGGGACGCAGGCTATCGGCACGTAGACGGTTCGCGTAGTCGAGCAACGGCACAGCAGCGCCATCAGGCACAAACTCATCAGCACAGACCTGACCGGCCAGCGCCTGATTAATCGTCTGACTACGTATATCGGCATCTTGTTGTATCCGGCGTTTATCATGTTCAGCCTCGCGTGACAGCGTGTTGAATATTTGAAAGGTACGTTGCTGATTGTTGATAACACGCTCGGTGCTGTCCCGTTCTGCGACTAACGTTGCCACTTCACCCGAAAGCCGCTGTGATTTTTGTCGGTAGTGATCAGCCAGTGCGATAGCTGCGAGAAACAACAGCGCGGCGGCTAATGTCGTTATAACTTTTCCAGACATAGCACTCTCTCTGCCTCGCGGCGGTTGGTTAACCCCTGCCAGACCTGACCAGCGGCTTTATTCCAGCGGCGTAATTCGTTACATGCGCCAGTGAGATCGCCACGGTTCAGTTTTTTAAGCAGGGTCGAACGCTCAAATGCACCCATCCCCACGTTGTAGATAAAACTAGCTAACGCGGCTCGCTGTAACTCACTGAGTGGAACCGTAACTAACCGATCAATAGCATGAAACGCGGGCTGTAAATCCTGCTGTAACAATGCGTCGCACTCAGCATCTGCCTTGTAGTCACCGGCTTTTACACCACCGGTATGGCCGTAGCAAATCGTCCAAACCCCCGCGATATCACGGTAAGCCGTGTTCTCTTTGCCCTCAAAAAAACCAACGAACACCGTTGCTATCGCCAATGCACACGCGGTAACGACGGGAATAATTCTCTGTTTTAGTGCTTCAGGTAACATCACGGCCTCGGCGTCCTGTTTCCTGCCCGTTCATCACGCGCAAGGCGTCCAACGTTTCTGGCAGATTTTCATGATCAACTTTCCTGACCAGCTCTCGCATTAAGTCTGTGCGCTGTGCCTGGTCACGCTCTATGTTCTTTTTGTGGTTGCGGTTCACCCAAAACGTGAGCAACCCGATAGCAATCCCTATTAGTGTTGCCCAGTCGCTCAGCGTCATTCGTCCTGCGGTAGCGATCAGCGTGGCAAGTAGATAGGTGATTGCCGATGCCACGCGATCTGTCGTCAGTCCCATAGCTGTATGATTTCCTGTTGTGTTGCTGCGGTGACGTCTGGCAGCGTGACCAGCAGGCCAGCCGGTAACAGTGGCCCACGTTCGCACAAGCCCGGATTGGCCGCGTAAACCCCTTCCGTAACACCGTCTGTTCTGCCGTAGTAGCGCCAGCACAGTAGATCGACGGTGTCATTTTGCTGCGCACGAACCTCCATCAGACCAACTCAGCCAGACCACGATTAACGCCGAGGATGTCGCGTATTGCCCAGCGGCCGTCGCGCCACAGCGTGTCAATCTGTGAACTCAACGCCTCTGCGTGTTTTTCCCCTTCGCGCGTGGTGTCGATATCACGGTAGCCCTCTATCAACAGCGCTTTGGTGATGGAATACACCGCACGGCGATAGCGCCAGACCAAAACGGACTCGCCATTGATCTGGTCGATTCCACCAGCGCTATCGGGTTTAACCTCTGACAGAACGGCAAAACCACGTTGCTCTTGGCTGTTTCGCCAGTCGATCAACTGGCCGTTAACGTGCGCAACCGCTTCGATGGCCTTATCCATCAGGCGATCCGTTGTCACTTGCCCGTCAAGACGCATCGCACGACGCAGAGCGGACAGGACAATCACCGGCCAGAATGCATGGCTCGTCACTGTCGCATCCCCATCGTTGATGGTGTCCTGCGTGGCTGGCCTTACCGGCTCTGTGGCAATCAGGCTCATGGCATTACCTCAAAAGACAGGCGGTGGACGGCGCAACACGACACAATAAATTGCCCGTATTACGCCGTGCCGCCTGGTGCGCGGGGGCACGTTGGGTTACGACGCGCTTTTTTTGGCGCGTGGTGTCGTAGTTCGTGATGCTTTCGCCGCCGTCGATTTACGCGGCGCTCTCGTTGCTTTGGCTGCGGGTTTGTCGGCTGGCTTATCCGCAGGCGGTGGCGTATCAGTGTTTTCTTCCTCTGGCTCAGTTGCTTTCTTGAGCGCCCGCCCCAGTAGCTCGATGTCGCGTTTAACCCCGATGCCATCAAACAGCGTGACAGCGCGTTGCAACCAGTCGCGCGCGGCGCTCAGCTCGTTGGTATCCAAACGCAGGGTGTAGCCCAACGTCTTGTAAAGTTTGGCGCGCACCTGATCAGGCATGTCTTCGCTAGCGGTAAGCCGTTCCAATTGCAACAGCAGGTCAGCAGCCAGAGGCGCAACGCTAACATCGGCTTTAAACGCTGCCAGTGCGGGATCGCAAATCTCATCAACCAGCGCAGTGGCAACCGTGCGGGTGTACTGGTCGGGCATTGGCAGGCGATGGCGCAGGACATAATCAGCAATACGCAGCGCATCACCCACCAATCCAGCATCAATCGACCAGATCATGATTGTGGTCAGCACCTCATCAGCGTGGCCGCTATCTGCCGCCAATACGCCATTAACCCAGCCCTGATAGTCGGGCAGCAGTTCGCGCTTTAGTTCGGCCTTTGTCGTGGCAGACTGCACCTGGCTTAAACGGGATTTATCCATCCTCAGCCGGTGCAATTGCTGTTCGTAGGCGGTGCGCTCAACGTCACCGCCGTTTGATTTGCCATGGCGCTGGGCCATGACAGTTTGAAAATGTCGCTGTGCAGGTGTCAGCATGATGCCCCCTTGAAGCAGACCGTGCGTTATCCGGCCCGCTTGCCGTTAAAATTAGCCTTGCGTCGCTCAAGCAAACGTAATGCCTTCAATCAGGCATCCGGTGCCATAGTCTTCAATGACATAGGCGTCATTCGATGACTCATAGGTTGCAATACGATTGCGCTCAGGTTCATCACGCACGGCACGGCGCTGCTTATCTTCCTGCCAGTAGATCGACAGATTGCTAAACGGAGTCACGAACATGCTGCCATCAGGGAAAGACGGCGCAATGAAGGTTGGTAGATTTCCGATAGCCTTACGCGATACCAGCAACTGACCGGCCAACGCTTCAGAGTTCGGATTGTTGGTATTGATGGCGTTAATCAGCGGATATTCTTTGCTGACCATGATCTGACGACCACAGATGACCACTAAATCTTGTGATGACTTAAACCACTCATCCAGTAGCGAGTTAACGGCGTCATAGATCACGGCGTCGAGGTTGCCGTAATCTCCCTTCGCGATGATTTTATTTTCATCATCACGGCTGGTGACAGTGATGTTTTTCATCACACGCTGTGCGGCATGGAGGCGATATTTCTCCAGCCAGCCGATATTCACATCCTGCAACAGCGGGTTGGTTGCCAGATCGGATTTAGCGGCACGCGACGTACCGTTAAAACCAATCATGATGCGGTCGAGCGCCTTACGCTTGATGATCTGATTGCTAATGCGCTGTTGGAAGTCGGGGAACTTGGCCCACATATCCAACTGCGGATAGCTGATAAAGGTATCCGTATTGGTTTGCTCACAGCGGAATTTATCATCATCCAGCGTGTGAACCGATTTCGGTTCACGTCGCTCGGTGCTTGATGTGTTCGAGCTTGAAATAGGGCCGCTGATACCTAACCCCAGCTTTTGCCCCTCTTGATCGGATACACCGGTGATGTTGATTTTTTGCAATAGCTCGCTGGATTGCTGAACCTTATCTTCCAGCTTTTGCTGGATTGACGGTGCAACACTGAACTGCTTGGTAACGTGATCAGGTTGGACGCCGTTAAGCTCAGCCTGGCGGTTAATGTAAGCGTCGTACAAAACGCGGGTTTCATTCTTCATGTTAGGTTCCTGCGATAGTCGGTTTAAAGGGGGATTAGCAGTCAGCTAACACGATGCCGGATTGCGGATTGCCGCCGGAAGCTGGGGGGCGTTGGCTAAAGTTGCCATCCTGTCCGGCAAGCTGTTCTTTCAGCTCGGTTAATGACTTATTCAGCGTTTCCACGTTGCCTTTCAGTTCGGTGTTTTGCGCTTGTAACGCGCTGAATGTTTCGGTTTTATCCAGCAGTTCACGTTGGCTTTTGGCGATCAGCTCAACCGCCTGTTTCAGCTCGCCATTTTCCTTACTGAACCGTTGCTGACTGCCGGTTAGCAATTCGGTGATGCGGGAAAAGAAGTTTTTGCCAGCTTCGCCAGCGGGTGCCTCTTCTTCAAATTCCAGCGTGATGGGGGTATCAGCGGCCGTGAAGAAACATTCAGGGCTGGTTTTTCGCCCGTCCAACGGACCTTTTCCGCCGCACTTGGCGTTAAATTCCAGAATGCCAACGCCCAGACTGGCGGGATCGTCCGTCATTCCCAGCCCCATCAAATAGGCTTCGCCGGTGTCAGCAAAAGAAGGGTGAATTTCAACGCTGGGGTAAATCTTCTGGCGTTTTTTATTCAATGCCACCATGTCATCAGTGGCATCAATCTTGATTTGTAGCGCCAACTTGCCTTTAAGCGGCCCGTCCTGAATCTCAAACTCGCTCACTTCTTCCACGTCGCCATAGGCTCGAAAATCGCTGGTTGGCGAGTAACCGCGAATGTGTTCAAGGTTCACGCGAGCACCGCGCACCTGTTTGTTGAAGTTTTTCGCCATCTGCGAAATGTGCGCACGTTCAAGGGTGCGGCCGTCGCAGGTCGCGCCCTCAACAGCAGCAAGAAACGGTTTTGAAATCGGCATGGTAATGCTCCGGTGATAACAGGGTGTCTGTCTGATACCCCTATCATCGCCACGCTTCACCGCAGGCGCTATCGGTGCCGATTGTGGCGGAACCACGACAACGGGAGCCGATATTTTGCCGCGCGCGGGCGCGCTAGCCTGTATGCATGAATCTACTTCCCGATATTCGCACAGAAGCCAAAAGCCTTTACTGGCAGGCCTATAGCATCCCTCAAATCGCGCAACGACTGGGGGTGAACAACAACACGCTGTATTCATGGCGACGGCGCGATAAGTGGGACGACAGCACGCCGATCCAGCGGGCGCAGGAGCGCACGGAAGTCCGCTATTTACGGCTGATAGAGAAAGACGATCTCACGCCGCATGACTTTAAAACCATCGACCTGTTAGGGCGCCAGATGGCACGTTTTTCACGCGATGAAAGAAAGGATCAGGAAAAGGAGACGCGGAAGAAAGCGCCGAAGAACCATTTTACGGACGAACAGATCGCAGAGTTGCGCGCCCTGGTACTGGAATCACTCTACGAGCATCAAAAGCGTTGGTACAAAAAGCGCAAGCAGCGTAACCGCGCGATACTGAAAAGCCGCCAGATAGGCGCAAGCTGGTATTTTGCTCGTGAAGCGCTGTTAGATGCGCTGGAAACCGGCACTAACCAAATCTTTCTGTCGGCCAGTCGGGCGCAGGCTTACCAGTTCAAACGGTTTATTCAACTGCTGGCGTCCAGCATTGGCGTAGAACTGAAAGGCGGGGACGCGATTGTGCTGTCGAATGGAGCAACGCTGTACTTCCTCGGTACGTCAGCGGCAACCGCACAGAGCTACACCGGTAATCTGTACTTTGATGAATTCTTTTGGGTTAGCAACTTTCTTAACCTGCGTAAAGTCGCGGCGGGGATGGCGACGCAAAAAGGGTTGCGCCGCACGTATTTTTCCACGCCATCCAGTGAAGAACATGAAGCCTACACGTTCTGGACAGGGGATTTCTTTAACAAAAGCCGCCCTAAAGCGGAACGGGTAGAAATCGACGTTACCCATAAGGTACTGAAGAAAGGGCTGCTGTGCGGGGACAATATCTGGCGGCAGATCGTCACCATTCATGACACGTTAGAGCAAGGTTTTGACCTGGTTGATCTGGATGAAATTAAATCTGAAAACAGCCCTGACGATTTTGAAAACCTTTACGCCTGCCGCTTTGTCAGCGTCGGTGAGCGGGCCTTTGACTATACCGCGCTGATTAACTGCGGTGTGGATGGCTATAACGATGATGTCTGGCCGGACTGGCGACCCTACACGCAGCGCCCGTTAGGTAACCGCCCTGTATGGATAGGTTACGATCCGAGTGGTGACAGCGGCACGGGTGACAGTGCCGGTCTATCCATCGTATCCCCTCCCGCCGTTCCTGGCGGCAAGTTCCGTGTGATTGAGGTACGACAGTTACGCGGTATGACATTTGAAAAACAGGCTGAGGTCATTAAAGAGCTGACCCACCAATACAACGTGCAGTTTATCGGCATTGATAGCACCGGCAACGGCAGCGCCGTGCATCAGCTTGTCGTTAAGTTTTTCCCCGCCGCCGTGAAATATCAATACTCGCCCAGCGTGAAACGTGAACTGGTACTGAAAGCCCAAATGCTGATCCGCGCGGGGCGGTTTGAGTATGACGCGGGGATGATGGAGCTGGCACGTTCTTTCATGACGGTACGGAAATTTGTGACGCAGGGCGGCATGACGTCGTATGCATCAGACAGGACAAAAGGCAGCAGCCACGGTGACATTGCCTGGGCAACCATGCACGCGTTACACAATGAACCAATCGGCAGCGAGTCGGGCGGTAATGATGGATTTATTCAGGAGTTCTAACCATGTCACGTAAGAAACAGCGCTCGCGCACGGCTAATCTACACGCTCCAGCGGCACAGACACCCGTAACAGGGGAATTGATTCAACAGCCGATTGAGTCGCTACAGTCTTTCTCATTTGGTGACGCACAGCCCATCATGGACAGGCGCGACCTGTTGGACTGCATGGAGTGCACCAGAAATGGCCGTTGGTATGAACCACCGATCAGCACCTACGGTCTAGCGCGAATGTTTGACGTTGCAGTGCATCATCAGTCACCGATACTGTTCAAACGCAATGTCATCATGTCCTGCTACGAATCGCATCCGCTGTTATCGCGGCAGGATGCCAACGCCTTTGTACTCGATTTTTTGGTGTTCGGTAACGCCTATCTGGAACTGAGAAAGAACCGTTTCGGCCAACCGTTGAAGCTGAAGCATACCCATGCCAAGTACACCCGACGCGGTGAGAACCTGGATCAATACTGGTTCGTGACGTACTACGCCAACGATCATGAATTCGAGCCAGGCAGCGTGTTCCACGTCAAAAGCCCCAGCATTCACCAGGAAATCTACGGCACACCGGAATACATGGCGGTGATTCAATCGGCAATGCTGAATGGGGAAGCCACGCTGTTCCGGCGCAATTACTACATCAACGGGAGCCACGCGGGGGTGATCGTCTATCTCACCGATCCCATCACCAACAATGCCGACGTCGAGCAACTGAAGAAGTCGCTGAAAGATGCGCGTGGCAATGGGGCATTTAAGAACCTGTTTGTTTACGCGGCAGGGGGGAAGAAAGACGGCCTGCAAATCCTGCCGTTCAGCCAGATTGCGGCCAAAGATGAGTTTACTGGTATCAAGGATGCTACCCGTGACGACATGTTAGCCGCGCACCGTGTACCGCCCAACTTAATGGGGATTATGCCGAACAATGCAGGGGGATTTGGTGACGTGGAGAAAGCTGCGAAGGTGTTCGCCATCAACGAACTCATGCCGATAATGGAAAGCCTGAAAGAGCTTAACGACTGGCTGGGGATCGAGGTACTTCGGTTCAAGCCTTATGCCCTGGCTGAAGGTGCAATGTAACCGCGAAAGTCATTCAAAACCATTCACCTAGCTACCAAACACAAGACCGGACAGCCGCAAGGTTGCCCGGTCTTTTTACGCCTGCTTAAAAGCGCCTGAATGCCATTCTGAGCACTGCAACAGCCGAATGATGCCGCGATTGACCAAGACCGAAACGGCGCAATAGCGACGCGATGAGGATGCAGCAACATATGAACCAGCATACCCCTCTTATCCCCCTCAGCGCGCGAGGGTTCCCCCGCCACGCCCGCACACGAAAATAGCGCGTTTTTATGCAGTTGTGCAGTAGGGGCAAACCCGCGCCAGATCTGGCGTGGAAAGGGGATAATAGCATCAATAAATTTGTGCATTGGTGTGCGGAATTTTGCAGTGATTTTCAGGAAAAAGAAAACCCGCCGAAGCGGGAGATCGTTAAGCTAGCTTCATCCGTTCGTTAAGTGTTTCGACGATGAATGCATTCACAGATACCTGGCGTTCAGCGGCGGCAACAGTTAGCCGTTCTCCGAACGATTCAGGATAGCGCAAGGTGAAAGTCTTCACTTTCTCTTCACGCTCATAAGGATCGATTCCACTTTCCTGACAATCTGCCAGATATTCACGTAGTGAGATTTCTCCCTCACTCCTTAGCCCATCAATGCTATCGGCGACAAAATCACAGTAGCCAGACAGACCGATGAACTTACCGCGAAACATGCCAATTTCTGGCACATAGCTAATGATGGCTGGTTGCCCAGCAACAACCATCGTATTGGGGGTATTGAGTGCTTTAGTCATGGTTTTACTCCTATACTTTCCAGCCATTCACGCAAGCTGACCAACGCGCCTTTATCAGTATCTGGTGAAGGATGAGGACGATGGAATCGGGCAATACTCCCGTTCAGTAAAAAGCGCACTCGTGATCCACTTCCTTCCTTAATTTCACCACCTAATGCGGTGATAAGTGACTCAATATTCGACCATTTAACGCCAGAAAGTACCGGTGTTTTAAAAATCTGACTCAGCGTCTCTCGCTGTTTTTTTCTCAGACTGGCTATTTTTTCCTGCATTGCCTGTTCCATGAAGTCACCTTTTGAAGTCATTATAGGCTCTGTTAATGTGAAGTCAAGTTATGAAGTCAAGGTGTGCTATCCACTTTATTTAGCTCTATCATCACCGCCAGCCGTTCCGCTGGCGTCATTGCCTGATACTTAGCTGCCCATCTTTCCGCTTTTCGCTTGATGCGCTGCCGATCGATATAGTCTTTACCAGCAAACGCCGCACTATATGCCGTACCTTCTGGGAAATTCATCCATAGCTTTTCCGTCCTGACACCACCACGTGTCATTACTTGAAACTCGATAGCGCGCCAGTCGTGCAATAACTCGTCGTAAAGCGACGACGGATAGCCGGAAATCATCACGTAATACGGGCATTGCCGCAGAATAGCGATCAACTCACGATGGTCATCAACCGTGTATTCATGCCGATAACGGGCGTTGCCGGTTCTGGTTTCCGGCAGATATGGCGGATCTGAGTAAATCAGCGTTTTGCCCATCGCCTCAAGGTCATGACTTTGAAGAAAATCAACAGCATCACCATTGATGATCCGTAGCTGCGTATCAAGTGTGTCCACAAACTCAGGATTAAACTGACAAAACTCTTCAACGGTGATCGGGTCAATATCAACACCAACATTCAGCCGCGTGGGCGGCTTATTCAGCATTACTGCGCCGCCGCCCAAGTGAGTTTCAACATAAACATCGTGCGGCGGCATGTTGGCGATAATTTTCTGATACGCGCCTGACGCGGCCTTGCTTCCCAGATATCCCATTATTTTCCCCTTGTGGTACCACATAGCTATTTTCATCTGTGCTGCAGCCGCATCATTTCTGACTGTGATCGATGTTCTGGCCAGCACAGCCGGTTATGACTATGAAACGTCACGCAGCGTCGCGATCCGCTGTAACAGCGACGCCGCTCTATCCTGATATTCCGCGTCTTTTTGCTTTTTCGTCTGGGCTCGATACAGACAGCCGTCAGCGCTAGCAATGTATGCATAGCCAGCGAGCGCGATTGCATTGCCTGTTTCCAGCCGCCGCAACTCACCGTCGCTGATATCCCAACCCAATGAGCGGGCGAAATCGGCAACGCTGGCGCGCCAGTCGTCCGACCGTTTACTAACAGTCGGTTTTTCAGGCGTTTCATGTGGCTGAGTTGTGGACGAGTGTTCGCTATGTCGCCGATCCGGCGGCTGTGATCGAAGTCGATTGAGCAATCCACGCCGTTCCGCGTCGGTCATGTGCTCAAAGTCGATGCTTTCTTGTTCTGACGTACTGCCAATCTCTCTATCGGCGGGTTCGGAAATGCTTACTTTTTCGTCGCCCGTAGAGTTATTGACAGAACTCCAAGCGTCGCCGGTGGGCGACGTAACAGCCAAACCACGCCCAGCGCTATCATTAGCGCCTGCGTCTGCGGCCTGTTTTTTGCGGATTTTCCACTTAACGAGACGGGTGCAAATACGGGATAGCTCACCCAAACGTGGTGAGAAAACTCCAAAGATTTTTTCCGGTGTTTCGCCGTAGTCGTTTTGCTCGTCGGCTTCCTCATACGCGATGCGCACGGTGTATAACTCGCGCGGGATCAGTACGCCACCTTGCTTTTCTATATAAGTAGCGAAACAGCCTGCGTCCGCAGAGGCCAGCACGGCATCCATTGCGGGATCGGCTAACTGAGAAGCACCGCGCTTGAATGTTCCGGCTTCTTTTTGTACTGCGGTAAGCTGGTTCGCCAGTTTGCGCAGCTCACGCCAGACTGTGACTGGCGGCAAGCCGAACGGCTGAAACTGCCGGATGTTATGTTGAGACGCCCAGGCCATCGCAAATTTTGCGGTTTCGCGCAGAGGCTTTCCGGTTTCACCGTCCAGCTCGCCATCCAGCGCGTAGCCATCAATGTTTTTGCTGATATATTTCGCCACATAGGCAGTGGCGCTACCTTTCTTCGGATCAAGACGCTTCGCTTTAAAGCGCGCGCCGGTATTACGTCCCAGCTCGGCGCGGTCTACAGCAATGAAGTATTCACGCAAAATTTCAGTGATTTCTTTCCTGTCTTCCGGCGGCATAAACAGCAACACATGCCAGTGCGGCGTAGCGTCGTGGTGCGGCTCTGCGACGCGAAAGCCATACGGGCGCAGGCCGCGTCGGTTAAGTTTCGACATGGCCTTAGCCCACGTCTTACATAAATAGCGCTGCCCCTGACGAGGGGATGAGGTATCCCATTTTTTATTCTGGTGGCCACTTTGAATATTGGAGTGATAGCGCGACGGACAGGTGATGGTCAGAAAAATGCCCTCGTCGCTGCGCGATATGGCAACCATTTCAACGCCTGCCATGCGCGTCATGAGTTCGTGACGGCGAATAACCGGATTGCTGACGCTGGCGTATACCATGTTTTCCAGCGATGCTACGTTACCGTCTTCATCAACCAGCTCATGCGCCTTAAAGAACTCGCGGTTTTTTCTGCGTTGCTCCTGCCACTGATTCAACGCATCAATGCTGACGTAAGGCATGCGTTTCTTGTGGATCACACCGATGGCGCGGAACTGGTTTTCTCGCCACTCGCAGCGTAAACGCCATAACTTACGCCCCCACCAATCAGCATTAGTGATACGCAGAATGGCTGAATAAATGCGGTTTCGTGACTCGTTATCGCCGATGATTACGCCCCAACACGGCGGCGTAACCCGTAACGACAGCATTTCACGCCCCAAATGCCAGAAAAGCGCCTGAATATCGTCATTCGTCATATCGGCGGGCAAAGTGTTGCCGCATTCGGTTTCAAACATTTCAGCGATACTGGCTGCGATAGCGTGACCAGCGTTAATCGCCTCATGTTTCGTAAATTCGGCCAAATGCTGCCAGCGTGCGCGCCAGTAACTGGCAAGCTCTGACGTAAAACCATCGCGCACACCTTGCTTTGCACGCACGGCATCCAGACGCAGCAGGGCTTTTTTCACGGTTCCCATGAAAAAGGCGCTGACGTGTCGCGGCTCGCGGTTCGCGCGTAGCCATTCTATTTTTTGCCTGTAGGTGTCTCGGATAAAAAACGGTTGTTCGAGTAAACGAGTTTCGACACCTTCCGGCGTTTCCATCCAGTTTTGCAACATCGCGTGATGCTCGTCCCGCTCAGCCTCAGCGAACTTGCGGCGCATCGTCAGTAACGTTGAATTAGGCTCAAAGTAGTCCAGCCGCGCGACGGCCTGATCAAAATCCAGATCGGAGAAAGCGGCGTGCGATACCAGCCGTTTAAGATGCTGCTCGACTGCTGGGTGTGACTCGGTAGTATTTGTGGCAGGGGAAGAAAAGGAATCAGCGATCCCCTGTGGTATGGAGATCGCTGGACGTGGCGCATTCCACAGATAGGCCCATTGTTCAGGCACTCAGAACACCTCCCCATCGAACGCACCAGATGCAGCCATTTCCTGATACGTCGCATCGCCCATGCATGGGCCACAATCAGGGCAGCAACCGCCGCCCGCACGCCCGCAGCCGTCACAGGTTTTCAGCACGCCGATCACTTCTTTTGCGGCACCACGCGTGATGCCGTTTGCGCTGATAGATCGCTGAACCGCGATTTCATGGAATTGATAGTGTTGATAAATCTCGCGCGTAGCGGGAGTGTCGCTATTTGAAATAACGACAGGTACGCCGCGTGAACGATTTAGGTTCAGGAGCACGTCTGCTAAATCGTGGTGATGTTCGCGGGTAAATGCAGCATGGTGGTATTGCGTAAAATTGGCCGTATCGCTGGCTGGTAGGTAAGGCGGATCGCAATAAATAACACTGTTTTCGTTTATCGCTTTCGCGGCCAGCACTTTTCGGAAATCGACTGCAATAAAGCAGGTTGTTGTGTCATTTGCTTTCTCTGCAAACAGCTTTATCTCTTCCTCTGGGAAGTACGGTTTTTTATAGTTCCCGAATGGGACATTAAAAAAACCGGCGTTGTTGTATCGGCAAATACCGTTAAAGCAATGGCGGTTCAGGTACAGGAATAGAGCGGCCTTTAGCAGTCGCTCATCGTCATGTATTGAGTTGAATGTGTTGCGATTGCGATAATACTCAGTCGAGCTATTACCGTTTTCGAATAACTCTTTCGCAGTGCTGATAAATGCCTGAGTAGCACCCTGAACCATCTGATATGTATTAATCAGATCGGCGTTAATATCAGCCAGCACATAACGGGGGAAGTCGGTATTCAGGAATACAGACGCACCGCCGACAAAGGGTTCAAACAGCCGATCACCCTTTGGCATAAGCGGGAGCAAATCAGGCAATACGCGGGATTTCCCGCCTGGCCATTTGATGAACGGGCGGATCATAATTCACCGCCGTTATTCTGTGCCAACCGAGACATAACGGCAGAAACCAACGCCGCTTGGTTGATAGCATCATGTAGGGCATTGTGCCGCGTGCCAGTGAATGGCCGAACATCAACCAACAGCGAATAGCCAATTTCTTTCATCGTTCTGACGTCAAGCTCATTCCAGTAATTCCACGGAACATCAATCTCCGTTCGCTCAAACGCTGTTTTCAGGATGGTGCAATCAAACGACGGGCTATTCGCCCACACATGCAATGTTTCTAGGCTTTCAGCGTGATCTGTCAGCCAGTCGCTAAATGCGCTGAGCGCGCCCCAAATCGGGGTAGCATCATCGCTAATTAATTCGGCACGGGCGTCTGATGACTGGCGCAACCACCACTTGATTGTGTCGCCGTCTGGTACAGCACCATTGAGCATGTCGTTTTCAAAATCGACACGGCAATAGAACTTTTCACCCAGTTCGCCGGTTTGGGGGTTGAAGAACACGGCACCGATGGATCCGATTGGGGCATTAGCCTTTTTCCCCAGCGCTTCAATATCAATCATGACGTTGTTCATGCAATGATCTCCTGTGCTGAGTGCTCGAAGCGCTCTGCCTCTTTGCGTAGCAGCTCGATAACCTCTGCGGCGGAAAACTCTTTTTGCTGCGCGTGGATAGACAGCGAGGCCAAACGCAAGGAAAACCCTAAATGCTGGTCTTTTCTTTCTTCCTGCCGCGCCTTGTTCAGCAATTCAACAAGCGCGTTATCACTCGCCACTTGCATTTGTTTAACTTCTGCATTTCTCATTGTGATTTCCTTTTTTCAGGTAATAGAAAGCCCGGCGGGTTTACGCCTTTAATTAATTTACGAAGTGGTTATTTGAAATTAAAAAACGCCGTATCTCTTATTTCGACTGACTTCAATCAATCGGTTTTCAAACTCGCTTTTTAATTGAGAAATAAATTGTTTTTGTGCTTCTGATTCGCCATCAAGAGACAATTCCCCGCTAGCCGTTTTTATTGAAAAACCGCGTTCGCACATTTCGGGGATTAGTCTTCCTAGCACATAACGCAACTGACTTTCAGTCATAACTGTTGCCTCTTTCGGCTTCTTAATCAGTTACGGCGTTACGCCGCAATACCCATCAGACGGGCGAACCAGCGGCGCTTTTTAGGCGCTGGCATATAGGGCTTTTTGCTCCACGGCGCAAAATAAGCCTGCGCGGGGGTTGGCTGGAAACGCTGGTCGTTTGGTAATTCCAGCCAGCCTTTATTTTCCTGCCGCGGTGATGGTGATTGTTCTTTTAATAAACGCGCTGTGCTAATCATGCTGAATCCCTCATGCCGTGCAGTTCGTTAATATAAGAAGTCGCTTGCCCTAATGCGTCAAATAACCCGAATGACTGATCGCCTTGACTGATGCGATAACGAGTTATTGGATTAGTTGCTGTTCTTGGGCAGCGAGTAATAGAGAAGCCGCGATAAACGCTGGTATGTTCGCTGACTTTAATTAATGCATGATCAATACCTGAAAATACAAGCATTCCCGTTTTCATTCTTTATCCTAAAATTTCAAAATCAGGGAGTTTCTTTAACTGCTTGATGACTTTTTCATATGGTATGTTTACTGTTATCCTTTCTCCGTCAATAAGTTTTATTAACGTTACGCTATTAGAATACCCAGAACGACTAGAAAGACCTGAATTTTCAATCGTCTTTATTTCATCATAAGGAATACAGCAACCAGTATTGCCTTCCCCCTTGATGTTGATAAATTTCTTCGCATCAGAATTTGTTTTAATTTCTGTCATGATTAAATTTCGCTATTGGTTATCGCATCACGAAGCATGGCGATTAAATTAACCTCGACTTTCTCCATTCGCGCTTTTTTGGGGCGAATGATTATCCGTCCATCAGAAACCATACCTTCGCAAGTGCGTAGTGGAATACCTGTCATTTCTGAATATGTTTTTAATGAAACATATGGGGTAGGGACGGTGATATTAATGTTTAATGCCTTAGCCATTTCACCACCTGCTATCCTTGAGCGTTAAAAGATTCCAGTCCCCGAAGAAACACCAGACGGGCCATGCTTGAAAGCGAGCGACTTTCTTGTGCTGCCAATGCCGCTAACTTGTCGCGCTCATCGTCCGATAAGCGCATTGGGGTAGGGTTTTTGGACGCGATACCACGCGGTAAACGCGATCTCTGATCATGATTTTCTTGTGTCATAATGGTATGTTGTGATCCACTAAGTTCCTGTTCAACACAATCTAGTGAAGAAAACTTCCTATGTCAACTTCGAAAGAGGAATTTTTATTCCTTATTGGTGGGCGTTTGCGCGAAGAGCGGGAAACGATTGGTAAAAGTCAGAGTGCAATTGCAGAAGAATTAGGCACGACAACAAGGACTTGGGGGAAATACGAGCGTGGCGAGACGGCTCCCGATGGGGCAACGCTAGCTTTTCTTAGCGAAAATTACGGCATGGATACTTTGTATATCCTTACCGGAAAAAGAACCCTTGACCTTGGTGACATTTCCAATGATGAATTGGAGCTAGTCAAAATCTATCGTGCGGCACCACTGGCAATAAAAGCCGCCGCCTTAGCTGCATTGACGGCGGGCAGTTCTGCAACAGCAGCATCGATAAACGTAACGGGTAGCGGCCAGCGCGTAGCGGGCAGGGACTATCACGAAGGCAAGAAGTAGCGAAGCAGCAAGGATGTAATGGATGACCGTAGAGGCTCAAGGGGATAGTAATCGGGTCGCAGGACGTGATTATTACGAAAAAAATATCAATATTGCCGTCCCACAGACTAAAGAAGATTTGCGCCCGTTGGTTAGCGCACAGCGTTCCCAATTAAACCAACTGGTAAAAGATATTGCAGAAGCAGGGCGTGAAGAGGCTCGTTTTGTTTGGCGGCGTTTACATGCTGAACTCGGTGTGAATGGCATTGAAGAAATCACCATCAGCCAGTATTCCACGGCGCTCAGTTTCCTGAATGCGTTACATGATCGTAGTCGGGAAAAGGATGCTAATAAAAAATTAGTGTCTCAATTATTAAGAAGCACGCAGCAGAACGAATTACGCGAACAGCTTACGCGATTCTGTCACATCAATTTTGGTACAAGCCGGTTAATTGATTTAACTCGCCCCCAGCTTCAGCAAGCAATGAGATGGCTGGATGAACGGCAGGGCAGAATTACACCCAACGCATCACCCCCAAAAGGGCTTTGTTGAATAAATCGAACTTTTGCTCAATCTCAGGATCAGATCACGCA
>NZ_JBJXVK010000031.1:0-45071 GCF_046159765.1 Pectobacterium artocarpous | reverse complement strand
TGCGTGATCTGATCCTGAGATTGAGCAAAAGTTCGATTTATTCAACAAAGCCTATAGAATTTCAAAAACCTTTGTTCCCGCACCCGTGAGTTCTGTTAACGCTTTTACTCCGTTTATATAGAGTTTTAAAAACTGTGTTTTATCAACCTCCTGCCACTGAAAAAAACCAGCACCTGCTAACTGTTCTCCTGTATCTTCATTAATAACCAACAAACGATCGCTTCCTGTTGTAATCCTGCGAGATCCACTCTTTGTATTATTACTTGTTGTTTGCAAGAAAGGATTCTTTGTATATCGTGGTAATCCTCGCCTTGATTTTCTTAAACTCAATGTCTCATTACCTTTGGCAGTAGCAAAATTGTCATCACAATCTTCCATATTTATCTCCTTTATTATTTTTATTTGATTGATAAGTTACGTGTTAACATCAGAATAAAATATGTCAAGTGTCAAAATCAAATTTATTTTTGCCATTTCAAGTTTTATTTATCGATACTTAAAGTTCCAATGCGAATAGTATTCTTGACAGTTTATTTTTTAACTATCAGAAAACAGTAAAATAATGACAGCTTACATTACCGATCCTGACAGTTCAATCCGCAAGTCCTGACAGTAACGATCCTTATTTAAAGCGGTCTGAGGGCAGTTTTCTTCTTCATTATTTATATAGAGCGAAGCAAGAGATGAACTGTATTGTTTTTACGAGATAAAAAAATCTAACGATTTTCTTTTATTTTAAGTAACCCTACACGGCTGTTTTGCCGTGTCATTGGGGTTCACTTTTCTTGCTTCTTCTTTCTTTTACAATCAGAACACAAAACCTTTGGCCTCTGCTTCTTTGCCTTTTAGGGGCAACCAGCAGGCCAGGGACTGATGGTTTGTTATTTAATTAGTTTTTCTGTGCAGCACATTCGCTTGCTCATGTGCTGCTTTAAAATCAAAACCCTTTGATAAAGGAAGCTGTCTTGATTTTGCTTCCTCTGTCAGCAAAACCGCTATGCGCTCACGCGCACTGACGACTTAAATAGCATAGATTTTCTGTTGAAACCATTTTCTTCATCAGGTGAAGAAAAACATTCTCACAATTTAAATCAAAAGGGCGAGAGCCAGGTTTTAGCGATTGAGCGCATTAGCTCAATCAAGACCAGCCATTTATCCAAGGTTTTAATTTTCGCGTAGTGTGAGCAAGCGAGCACGTAGCTCAGAAGAACGTTACCAATAGCAATCCGCCCATACAGGCATTGCTGACTGCCATCAAAGGCAAAGAAGCAAATGCACTGTTATGTTGTTTGTTACTGAATAAAGGAAACCTTAATTTTCCATGAACCCCACAGGCACAACCTTATGTTGTGCAGGGTTCTAAATAATACAATTAAGAAAATCGTTTTTCTGAGTTACCAAAAGTGGAGAACCGTCCACTTTAAGTAAATAAATTCAACATGTCTATTATTTTCAAAAAGCTCAAAAGCAAAGCTATTATCATTGACAAAGACGGAGATCTTTTCATGAACTCAAATATTTTTCTCAAAGGTCAGTATCATACAATTAACGAAAAACAGCGCCCTAACGTTCAGAAAGCACAAGTATTCAATGTTGACGACAACCCGGTTTTTCATAATGTTTACTCTTACCATTCAGAGAACGATATTAATGAGAGCCAGTCAGAAACAGAGAAGCTCGCTTCTCATGATCAGGCTGAATCAACCACACCTGTTTTAAACCCTCCTCCAAAAAGATCAGAGGATAAAGGCAACGAAGAAAATAATGAATTTTATATGGAAGACTGGGATCTCCCAGAATTTCAGTTGCCTTCTACATAACAATAAGGAAAATCATAATGCTAAATAAAGTAATAACAGCCATATTAAACGAATATAATGATGTGGACGGAATAACCTGTCTAATACATCAGTATCATCAGCCAATAACAAACTACAAAGCGGTTATGCCACACTCCTGCCAAATGTTGAGGCTGACCTCTTAAGTGAGAAGCGACAGATACAACAGATTCAGTAGCACTTTTTGGTATAGAAACCGTAAGAAAGCCCATTTCGGGCTGTTCCACACTATTGCCTAGCCCACGGCATTTCCCACACGATCTTTACTTTAACCTCTACTGCGTTAACATGCGATTCCTTGATCGCATATTTATTTAAATAATCCTGTAAAGCTATCTTGTCAGATGCTTTTTTCTGTTTGTTTGTCCGTTTCCAGATCCCTGTATCCGCAATCCATTTATCCAAACCTCGCTTTACTGCACGTCTTAGTTCCTCTTCATAAAATTCATCTAAAACATTTACTTCAATTTTAAAACATAAGCTTCTTATATAAAATGTTTTCATCTTTGTCTCTCCAATTTTTATTTCAGGCAAACGCCAGCCATATGGCGTTTACTCACCATTTTTAAAATCTGCTGTTATATTATTAACGCTCTGAAATGATTTTATTTTTTCTATACGCCAGATAGCTTTTCAGTGATTCCTGACCAAAGCGATCAAGATCACGATAGATTATGATTATATTGTAAAACTTGCTCTTTTTATCGTCAAAATCGGCTATCCAGTGCGGTGTGTATAAATACTCTGCTAATATATCTAAATAACCCCAGTCCAGTTTATCCATTTCTCTTGTTGCTTTTTTAATTAGTGTACTCATAGATACCTCTTTTTTTTATGTTAATTTAAATTATGCTGCCTTATTGCGTGAAGAATTGATCAGGTTTTCAATCCAGTCATTTACTTCTCTCTCGATGAAGGCAATGGTCTTTTCACTTATTTTTACTGGTGCAGGAAACTTATTTTTGTTTACCAGACGATAAATGCTTGATCGGCTTATACCTGTTCTTTTTATTACTTCTGACAGACGAATAAAACTTTCATAGTTTTGGTTCATTTTTTTCTCCTTTGTTGTTTTGATGTGAAGAATGATATTGCGAATAGCCATGCTAAAAAATGGACCAAAAAAAAGGAGGGCGTCTGAAACGCTCTCCTTCAAGTTTTACCAGGAAATATTTTTTATTCCTTATCCCTTGACTTTCTCTTTTCTTCTCGTTCTTCCTGTTCCTGATTGAGCTTATCCACGATAGCGGATACTTTCATATCCATCATGTATCTGTTTTTATACAAAAAAGCCATAAACTGATTATCAAAATGGTATGTTTTGGCTTTAAGGGCCATCGGTTTATCGGTTTCCTTGATCTGGGAGTCACCACGAACCACATCGATCCCTACCCGGTATATGAGTGCAGATAGCTCGGCATCACTCAGTTTTATCTCGTTACGCCCTGACCAGTACAGCAAATCAAGCAAGGGGATTATGCGAAAATCCACCAGCTTCTTAATCATCACCTCACCAAAATTAAGCGCCAGCTTTCCGTCGATTAGCTTCACCCCGGTTGCTTTACGCCACTTTGGTAACAGGTAACGCATGGATTCCAGGATTTCATCATCCGTTGAACCTCGCAGGTTGATATGGAATATCATTCGTCCTTTCTGTGATTCGTGCAGTTTTCCCCAGAACCACGAGGCCGGATAGCGGTTGTAGGGTGAATCAGATTCAGGACGCCCGAACTCATCCAAAGGAACGATTTTGCTTCTGCGTATCACATCCATAAGCTGGTAAAGCCACCCGACAGGGAAAAGTCTGACATGTTGATCGCTTTCAAGGTTATGTTCGCCAACAGAGAGTTTATTTTCACCTAGCGAAGCGGTAAGGACAGGCTGACCAGAGAAAATCAGTTCTTCCTCTTTATAGTTGAGATTCTCGCGTTGCCTCTCGATAGCCGTTTCCAGAGAGTAAAACATGTTCTGCCTGTACCTGAACTCCTGGCGCAGCTCTTCCACGGTAAGATCCAGCAAGGCGTCATAGTTATCTGGGTTGAACCACTTTCGCAACGTCAGCATTTTTTCTGTTTTTGTCATTATGTTGCCCGGTTTTTATGTCGTTACACCACTATATGCAACAACCAGATTTCAGCCAACGGTCAAAGGCTAATGCTTTCAGGGGGGATATTATGGTAAAGGGCTATACCGTGCTAAATAAGTACGCCAGTAAGTACGCGAGAGGGAAAACGGGAAGATTTTATGAAAGAGGATTTCGTAACTCATTGATTTTATGGTGCCGATAATAGGAGTCGAACCTACGACCTTCGCATTACGAATGCGCTGCTCTACCAACTGAGCTATATCGGCTTTGGGATCGTCGTGGCGAGAACCAGACGTGAACTACGGGGTGACAAATTAGTGACAATGGTACGTCAAGTCAAGCGTTTGGCGATCGTCTGCCGATTTTATCATCACCCTTACGTTGATACGGCAATTCTGATAATTTTCCGTACTAATAACACCATACGCTATAGCTTTTCGGCTTAACGAACGCGCTGTGCGCCACGTATCCTAATCCACCATCTTCTTCGTATGAAGTACCAGAAAGGCTGTTCCTCATGAGAGGAAAACGCCGTCTCGCTTTGAGGTAAATATTCCTTTTTATAGAAAGTGATATTTACAATAAAAATATCTTTTTACCTTTCCACTATAAATGCAATACATAACAAAATACATATGTACTATTTAAGATAAACTCCTATTCTTTTTATTTTCTATTTTGCTCTACTTAAACAGTCAGGACAACAAGGAGGCTGTCTTGACGTGAAGCTTTCAATAATACATTGTCGACGACAAGACTGTTATTAGCGTAGTCATACGAGCGGTAAGAGGAAATAGACCATGAATATGAAACCACTGTTTTTAGGCTTATTACTAGGAACCAGTTACATTGGCATGGCGGCAGCAAATGACCTGGATTCCGCCCGGGCGTCAGCGGAATCAGCTCTTAGCCACGATCGTGCTGAAGCAAGAGAGAAAGCATCAGAAGCACGAACTAAGACGCATGAACATGAATCCCAGGCAAGGGAAAAAGCGAATAATTTCAAAGCGGATCTCAAGTCAAGGGAGCCAGAAGCCAGAGAAAAGGCAGACAAAGTCAAAACCGATGTGAAATCCAGAGAAGCTGAAACCAGAAAAGATACCGAAAAAGGCTGGTCTGACGCCAAAACTAAAGCGGATAATTTTAATAGTCGTGCGGAAAAACAGGCCAGCGAAACCGCTGATTCAATCCACAACGCGGCAGAGAAGCACCAGCGTTAATAGTCAATAACGCCTCATTGTAACAGAAGATAAATTACTACCCTTTATCCTCCGATGGTAAGACAGGTTATGTGTTTGTGAAACGTCGCACAAAGCATGACCTGTTACTATTGGAGGATATTCTTATAATATGGTGACTTTATTTATTGCGTATCTATTGTTGTATTACATTTTAATTTGAGTACATACAACACAGAAAAAAATTACAGTTGTAATGATATTTCTTATTCAGACAAAAAAGACTGAAGTAAAAAATGGCGTGAAAATAACGCTGCGCATATCTTTTTTGACATGCGCAGCCGTTAATCGATTAGGCGCGAATCAAATCGTCGCCATAACCAATCCACTTATAGGTGGTCAGCGCTTCCAGCCCCATTGGGCCGCGTGCATGCAGCTTCTGGGTACTGACCGCCACTTCTGCGCCCAGACCAAACTGGCCGCCGTCGGTGAAGCGCGTACTCGCGTTGACATACACCGCTGAAGAATCCACCTCACGCACGAAGCGTTCTGCATTGCTCAATGAACGCGTCAGAATCGCATCAGAGTGCTGCGTACCATGTTCGCGAATATGGGCAACCGCCGCATCGAGATCGTCCACCAGCGTAACGTTCAGGTCGTTAGAGAGCCATTCATCGTTGTAGTTGGCCTCTTCCACCGCAACGACGCTTGCCGGGCCACCAGTCAGGTAAGGCATCGCTGAAGGACTGACATGGAGCGTCACACCTGCCGCCGCCATTTTCTTGCTCAGCTCAGGCAGAAAGCGGTCAGCAATACGTTGGTTGACCAGCAGCGTTTCCAGGCTATTGCAGGCACTAGGACGCTGCACCTTGGCACTTTCAATGACGGTCAGCGCATTTTCGAAATCGATGCTGTCGTCAGCATAGATGTGGCAAACGCCAATGCCCCCGGTAATGACCGGAATCGTCGATTGTTCACGGCACAGCTTATGCAGGCCTGCGCCACCGCGCGGAATCAGCATATCCACGTAGCGATCCAGCTTCAGCAGTTGGTTAACCAAGTCACGATCCGGGCTTTCAATCGCCTGCACCGACGTAGCAGGCAGGCCGCACTGCGACAACGCCTGCTGAATCACTTTTACCGTCGCCGCATTAGTGCGGTACGTCTCTTTGCCACCGCGCAGAATCACCGCGTTACCCGTTTTCAGGCACAGGGATGCAACGTCAATGGTGACGTTCGGGCGCGCTTCATAAATCACACCAACCACGCCCAGCGGCACGCGGCGACGTTCCAGCTTCAGGCCGTTATCCAGCATGCTACCGTCAATCACCTGCCCTACCGGATCGGTCAGGCGGCATACCTGACGCACATCGCTGGCGATCGCACTCAGCCGTTCCTGCGTCAACAGCAGACGATCCTGCAATGCGTCACTCATGCCATTTTGGCGCGCATCAGCTAAATCCAGCGCGTTAGCCGCCAGAATCACCGCACTCTCGGCTTCCAGCAAATCCGCAATCGTCAGCAACGCACGATCTTTCTGAGCCGTGCTCAAAACCGCCAACTGATAAGAGGCCGCTTTTGCCGCTTTACCCATTTGTTCAAGCATCGCGAACTCCTTAATTAATAATCATATCGTCGCGATGGATAGCCACCGGACCATATTCGTAGCCAAGAATCTCGGCAATTTGTTGAGAGTGGTGTCCGGCAATCATACGCAGCGCATCGCTGTTATAACGCGTCACGGCATGCGCCACATCGCGCCCAACCAAACTACGCACGCGGATCACTTCACCGCGAGAGAAATTTCCTTCCACGCTGCGAATGCCTTTCGGCAGCAGCGAACTGCCGCGTTCGAGAATCGCCGAAAGCGCGCCATCGTCGACGGTGATTTCCCCCGCTGGCGGTGCGCCGAAAATCCAGTGTTTGCGGCTTTCCAGCGGCGCATCCAGCGCATGAAAACGCGTTCCGACGGAGATATCCTCAATCACATCGCCGATAACGCCTGGCTTGCTGCCTGCAGCGATCACCACGTCGATCCCCGCGCGGCAGGCCACATCGGCAGCCTGCAATTTGGTCGACATACCGCCCGTTCCGAGACCAGATACGCTGTCACCGGCAATGCTGCGCAGCGCATCGTTGATGCCGGTCACTTCACGGATCAACTCCGCATCCGGATTATTGCGCGGATCGGCGGTGAATAGCCCGGCCTGATCGGTTAGCAGCAGCAGCTTATCCGCATCGGCCAGAATCGCCGCCAGCGCAGACAGGTTGTCGTTATCACCCACTTTGATTTCGGCGGTGGCAACGGCGTCGTTTTCATTAATCACTGGAACAATATTGTTATCCAGCAGCGCCCTCATGGTGTCGCGCGCGTTGAGAAAACGCTCACGATCCTCCATATCCGCACGCGTTAGCAGCATCTGCCCGACGTGGATGCCGTAGATAGAAAACAACTGTTCCCACAGTTGAATCAGGCGGCTTTGACCCACGGCGGCCAGCAGTTGTTTGGTCGCCATCGTGGCCGGGAGTTCGGGGTAACCCAAATGTTCACGACCAGCGGCAATCGCCCCTGAGGTGACAATAACAATCCGATGCCCTGCCGCATGTTGCTGCGCGCACTGCCGCACCAGTTCAACAATGTGGGCGCGGTTAAGACGGCGCGAACCGCCGGTTAGCACGCTGGTGCCCAGTTTCACAACCAAAGTCTGGCTGCCGCTCATAATTTCTCTGCCGTTGGATGTCAAAAAATAAGAATAAGGAAAATGTTGTAGCAGGACAGACGCGTTATGCCAACAGGCACAACGCGAAAACCTGCGAATAAATCGGGGATCGTTAGGGAAGCATCACGGTCGTTCGACGAGGGTACAGGCGGGTTCCAGCGAGTGCAGCAGTTTCTCCAGTCGGACATGGAAAGCCTGTTTGGCATTTTCCACCTGTTCCATCACGGCTTTGTCCTTGATTTTCTCCTCACGCCAGTTGCCCTGTTTATCAAACAGACCGTAGTGATAGTCATAAGTAAAATTTTCGCCGGTATCTTCCAAATTCAACCACCAGCCCCAGAACTCGCGATTTTCCGGTGCGGGCTTGATGTTGACGCAGACTGCCAGGCAATCAAAGAAGAACCCAGTATTCTCGCACTGCGCTTCGCGTATATAAGGTCCCAGTGCCGTAAAATTTTTTATAAGCCGGCTTTTGGAGTGTCCACTCGGTAATATCATCTACGATCTCCTTTGGTTGAACCTTCTTTTTAGCAGAGAATGGCAATTTATCAACCACCTGGCGTCAGGTGCCCGACGCCCGGTTTTTCTGCTTCTACACCGACGTGCTCCTATGCGGCGGGTTGACGCTGCACGGCAAAGCGTGAAAGCCCTGTTTCAGCATGTGGCGCAGGCAGTGCCAGCAGCGTTTGCAGACGCTCAGCAAAATAAGCGTGAACCGAATGCTTGCCGTCCAGCACGCTTCGCAACTGTTCCTCTGTAAACGACGTCAGCCTGAGCAGCGCTTCAAAGATCTCTTTCTTCTCCTCCTGCACGGCGAGCGACAGTGGCGTTACGCCATCGTCATTGCTTTGGCAGAGATCCGCACCGTAGGCATGCAATATCGCCAGCATGCGGGCGGACACCGATTCAGGGCGAGGCGGGAAATCAATGGAGCGACGACTCGTTATCGCACACAGCGCGGGTGTCATTCCGTCTGTGGCACGCGCATTCGGATTAGCGCCATATTGCAGTAGCACCTCAAGGCAATGCTGCGCGCCCTGTTTCGCCGCCAGCATCAACGGCGTCATCGCGGGCTCGCCCCACACGATGTCTTTCTCCATGCCCTGTTGCAGCAGAACCTCGAGCGTTGCTTTACGTCTTTCGAACGTCACTGCCGCATTATCCATCACGCGATGCAGCGGCGGCGCAAGGTTACTCGCCGTTTCCACATACAGGCTAACACCTTGTTGTATCAGCCAGTTCAGCACCTGCGGACGACACCCTGTCGCGGCAGCATAGGCCATGTTCATCCCGTCTGGTGTCATGCTATGCAGGTTCATCCCACAGGCATGCAGATGCCGGAAGAGTGCAAGCAGCACGCTTTCATGCGGGCTGGACTGTAAATACAGAAGCAGCGCCACCCCCAGCGGAAGCGCCCCCCTGTCTTGCAGCACATTCTGCTGATTGAAATCAGCCCCGTGCGCGATCAGCAGATCGAGCAAATCAGCATGATATTGTCCGGTAGCAACCATCACCTCACAGAGCGTGTAGAGCGCAGGCCACGTCGTCGGCGTGTCGCCGTCATCCTCCCATAGCGTATAGCCAATATTGGGAGAAGCGCCTGATTCCAGTAGGTATGCGAGAGAGGAAGAAAACACGCGATGGGCGCGACTGTCTGTCACGGCTGCTTTGGCTCGCAGCACAAGATATTGCGCCAGCGCCGTGCCCTGACTGGCATAGTGCTCGTGATCTGCGTAATGCTCATCCCCATCATAATCCAGTTCGTTTTGCTCAAAACGCAGCGGGTAACGACGATCGAGGTCGGTGGTCCGTTGCGTAATACACGCTATCAGTGCCGGAGGATACGACTTTTCCAGCGCATCCAGCAGAACGCTATACGCTGGCACATCGCAGCGCATATCCGGAAAGGTATCCAATAAGAACGAACAAAACGGCGCAGGTAAGCCGCAGTGCAGCGCCATTTCCAGCCAGGTCACCGAGGTTTTCTGTTCCTGATTTTTCTGGGCGGGATTAAGCGACAGCGTAAAGCCCGACTCCAACATCCCTTCGCGGACGGCCTGTGCCACGATCAACTGAAACACATCCAGCGTCATCCATGAGCCGGCCTGCCGAAATACCGTTTCCAGTATCGACGTCCCCGTCAGGCGCACCGGGCTATCCGCCTGAAACAGCCGCATTAACAAGAAACGATCCTGCTTTTCCAGCAGAACATCGACGGGATGGCATGTCTCAGCCTCGGGGTGAAACAGAACGGGCTGATTGATATCCAACCCGTTTGCCAGCAACACCTCCAGCATCGTACTGCGCTGAGCATGGGTATAGACCGGACTTTCGGGCAGATCAAAAAAGCAGTGTAACCAACCGCGTCCCTGATTATCATAAAAATCCAGCCGAGCACCGTGCTGTAAAAGCAGCGCAGCAAGCTCAGGAGCATAAGCGGTGATAGCGGTAAAGAGCGCGCTTTCGCCTTCAGGCGTTTCGATAACCGCGCCTTTTTCCAGCAGATAGCGGACAAGATCGACGTCTGTGTCACGATCCTGACTCAATTGATGCAGAACGGTTTGCCCATCGCTCAGCGCGTTGATGTCGCCTTTCGCCGCCAGATAGCGATCGATCTGTTTGCGCTTCTTGCTAATAGAGATATCAGAGAAGCAAATCGTCTCTAAAGCGTCCGTTTTGGAAGATGAACCGAACATATACGATGTCCTTATCGTGGCAACGAATGATGGGAAGACGACCCGGCGGCGCTTAGTCGCCCAATCTTTTGGCGTAGCTGATCGGAGAAATAGCAGTAGCGGTTGCCCTGCGCCAACCAGTCCAGCAATCGATGCATGTCGTCCAGGCTGGGAGACAGTATTTCCAGTAGTGCTTTAAACATCGCTTCGTGTTTATTGCGAATACAGCGGACCAGCAGATCGTTCCCCTCTTCGTCCACCCGCGCGACCGTCACGCCATATTGATGAAGCAGGGTCACTGTTCGCGCCGCCGCCGCATCGGCGCGGTGTAGCGCACAGCGCAGGGGCGTCATGCCGTTGGCACTGCGGGCATGCGGATTGGCTCCGCGCGCCAACAACACCTCGGCACACTTCGCTTCACCATAGTAAGCCGCGCACATGAGCGGCGTGAATTGTTCATCAATCGAGAACTCATCAATATTCGCGCCGTTATCCAGCAGCACCGCGACGGTTTCAGCACGCCGCTCCGGCGTCAGTGCTTCATCGCTATACAGGCTGATGGTTTTATGCAGAACGGGGGAATTGTCGAATCCACTTAGGGTGTGAATATCCACACCGTGCGCAATAAGCCATTGTAAAACCTGTGGCCGTGAGCCTATTCCCGCCGCCGCCGCCGCGTTGATCAGGTAGGCATTGGTCGCCTGCAAATCCATACCGTGTTCGTAGAGGTAGTTCATCACCTGAAGCAGCACCTCTTCATGTGTCGAACGATAGCCACGCTGAAGCAGCGTAATGCAGAGCGGTTCGCTGACCGCACTTTTCTTCACGTTGAAGTTCGCACCATGCGCCACCAGTAAATCCAGCAGGTCGGGGCGAAAGTTATTCTGCGACACCATTTCAACGCAGACGAGGTAAAGCAATGACCAATTCCGCATTTCATAGCTGTGTCCTCCGCTCATCTTATCGACCAGAGGCGATGCGCCGTATTGCAGCAACAGGTTCATGGCATCGTAAAAATAGGGGTAATAATCAGGCTCACTCAGCGCCTTGATCAGACGGTTGTCCACAAACTGCATCATGGCCGAGCTACCAACGTCAGGGTAGGCATCCGCCTCCCATCCGTCGTGTTTTTTCCGGCCAGAAGAAATAAACAGGGAATACGGACGATCGATATCAGCCGTTTTCTGCATAATCCGCTCCACCAGGTCGAGCGAATAGCGATTAAGCAAAGCATCCAGAACGAAGCTATAGTTGCTTAGGTCACAGCGGATATCAGGGCAGGTATCGAGCAAGCATTCACAGAGGCGTTCGTCCGCAGCGTAAAAAATAGCCATTTCTAAGAGCGATCCATCGGTACGGATTTTCTTGTCTTCGGAAAGAATGACACCGGGTTCACGATAGGCCGATCCCCCGGCCCGTTTCACGATCTGCTGAAAAAGCGGCAGTGGAAGCCACTCGCTTTTATAGTTAAAGAGGCGTTCAAAAATGCCGGTTTCGGCGAAATGAATCGGGATATCGAGCCGAAAGATGTGCTCCAGCAGGCTCACATCTTTCTCACAGAGTACGACCTCGATCGGAAAGCTGGTTTCCAGCGATGTCCAGAAAATGGTTTCACGATTCAGATCCAAACCATAGCGCAACAATAGATTCAGCATTTGCTTACGCTGATCGTCGGTATAGGTATAACGCTCCTGCGGACAATACAAATAATTCAGCCATGAATTGCTGAAAAAATTGAGGTAGTGCACATCAGCGCCGTACTGAAGATAGAGCTCGGCCAGCTCCAGGTGGAAAAACTCGATCGCATTATGCAATGCGCTGAATCCTCCGGGCTGTTCAATAAAAGCGCCTTTATCCAGCAGATAACGAACCAGCTCCGTATCCGGTGCTTCAGTACTTACCGTTAGCAAACCGAGTACATTAGCGCTATGGGGCTGCCTTTCATTGATGTTGCCGCCCTGCGACAGAAAGCGGTCGATTTGTCGTTTTTTCTTTTCCAGCGGTAGTTCTGAACCACAGATGTCATGCAGGCTTTGCTGCTGACGGGACAACATTCCCCACATCATTGCATCCTTCAACGATCCCAAAATAGGTAAAAAGTGGCAGATTCTATGCCTGCCATCGATACATCATGTTCAACACACTTTATCCTGCAACCATGCGCTAATTTGCTGTAGTGCGCGGTGGAAATTCTGGTACACCGGCGAGAAATTAACCGGCAGCAGTTTTCCTTGTGAGGATGAGTTCACAATCAGACTCGCCTCTTCTTTCGGGCATAGCGGATCGTTTTCCCAGTAACCGGCCAGCATCGGCGTCGGGCAGCGGCGTCCTAACAGCCCCTGCGTTTTCAGCGAATAGCGCCCCAGTTCGGTTTTCAGCGAAGTATCCGTCGAGAACGGCATACCCAGCCGGCTCGCCAGCACATCCATAAACATATCCGGTACCTGCTGTTGGCGAGTCGGCTCGCTTAACAGGTGGTGCACCACGGGGCCGAGACAGGCCACACCGCGCAGGCGCTGCGATTCCAGATACGCTAGCCGAACGGCGATATTGGCCCCAAAACGGAAGCCAAACGCGACAACGCGGGAGTGATCGACCCACGGGACCTCCGGCAGTGCACGCAAGACCTGCTGATGCAAAAAACTGGAATCCTGAGTCAGCTTCCAGCGGGAAGAAAATCCAACAGAGGGGACATCAATCGTCAGCATCGCCATGCCCGCTGGCGCAAAATAGTCCTGAAACAGGCGATGATAATCGCTCTGCAACATTTCCAGACTTCCGCACATCAGAATGGTAGGGAAAGGCGCTTTCGCTTGCGATGGCATATGCAGAAAACCGGTCAATGTGCCACCGCCCGTAATCGGGAAGGTCAGTTCTTTGAGTTCATAAGGTAGGTATTTGGCGGCTTCTTCATAGGCGCGGTTTGCCAGCGTTTGCGCCTGCTCTGCCAGCTCATCGCCTTTAATATGCGGATACGCGGCAATACTGTAGAGGTTGGCGGCCTTCAGCCAGCACTGACCGGTCTGCGCGTCATCGCCGCTCTCTGTTGCTCGCTGCTGCCAGTCCGCGCCCTGCTTCGCCCATTCATAAATCCAGTTACCGCTGCGGTAGCCGATCACCGTATCAAGCAGTTGCTCGTTGCTTCTATCAGCCTTGCTGGCTGCGATGCGCGACAGCACATCTTCAATTTCCCACGGGTCGACGCCACGCCAAATCCACATCAGCCGGTTAATCATCCGATACCAGCTGCGGGTCTTCTCCCCTTCCAGCGTAGAATGCAGCCCCTGCACATCCTGACTATTCCGCGTACGTCTGACCAACGTCGAGGTTTCTGGATGTTTAAAGGATGGTTTGAATAGCGTTTCAGACAGGTTAGCTTGCGCCACAGCAGCCTCCATTAATGTAAACCGCTGTTAGCGGACATCAGACGACTTCTTCGTCACCCGCTAAAGTGTAACGAACTCAGGCCAGAGAAGACAAATACCAACGGCAGAAACACACGATCGGATCAAAGCCTGCGGCAGAAATGATGCGGATGAGAAACCGCTATCGATAAAAATAATAATTATCAAAAACAACAATGCCCGGCTAAACCGGGCATTGGTGGAAATCGATTAGCGGCCAGACAACGGCGGAACAAACACCACGCCCATGTCCCACGGCTGTTCAATCCAGGTATCCTGCGGGATATCGATCACGTAGTCGTCAACCAGCGGCTTACCGGCTGGCTTGGCGAAAATGGTCACGAAGTGCGCTTTCGGATACATATCACGAATCGCCTTCGCCGTACCGCCTGTGTCAACCAAATCGTCAACCACGATAAACCCTTCGCCATCTCCCTCGGCGCGCTTCAGCACTTTCATTTCGCGCTGGTTGTCATGGTCATAACTGGAGATGCAAACGGTATCAACGTGACGAATGCCCAGCTCACGCGCCAGCAGCGCGCCAGGAACCAGACCACCGCGGCTTACGGCAATGATGCCTTTCCATTGATCGGCAGGCAGTAAACGCTGTGCCAGTTTGCGGGCATGGATTTGCAACATATCCCAGGTTACGACGTACTTTTCGCTCATAAAATATATCCCAGCCGGATAAAAATCGGCTTAATTTGAGTCTGAGGGGGGGAAAAAGGTTGCGCGAGATTATAGATAGCCAACAACATAAAAACCAGTTTTTCTCAACGTGAGAACCGAGTTTTTCCCGTCAACCGATGCCTTGCTAAGCCCGGTGATTCATATTGCAGCAGGAAAAATCAAGCAGGGCCGACGGCAATTCCCCTGCTTTGATGGAAAATGATATTCTGTTGTGACACGCCATGTTATGTGGCTAACCGCGATTAACTTTTAACCTATAGCCCTGCCCGCCAGAACGCGAAGGCTTGCCGCTAAAAAGGAGACTGAAATAGTGTCTGAATTGTCTCAACTTTCCCCCCAGCCGCTGTGGGATATTTTCGCCAAGATCTGTTCCATTCCGCATCCGTCTTATCATGAAGAAGCGCTGGCCGCACACATTCTGGAATGGGCTAAAGAGAAAGGCATTCATGCCGAGCGCGATCAAGTTGGCAATATTCTGCTGCGCAAAGCGGCAACCGCAGGTATGGAAAATCGCAAACCTGTCGTGTTGCAGGCGCATCTGGACATGGTGCCGCAGAAAAACAACGACACCGTACACGATTTCACTACCGATCCGATCCAGCCTTATGTTGACGGTGAATGGCTGAAAGCACGCGGCACCACGCTGGGCGCGGATAACGGCATTGGTATGGCCTCTGCGCTGGCAGTGCTGGTCGATCAGAACGTCGAGCACGGCCCACTGGAAGTGCTGCTGACGATGACGGAAGAAGCCGGAATGGATGGCGCGTTTGGCCTGCAACCAAACTGGCTTCAGGGCGAAATCCTGATCAATACCGATTCGGAAGAAGAAGGCGAGATCTACATGGGTTGCGCCGGTGGTATTGATTTCATTACCCGTCTGCCGCTCAAGCGCGAAATGCCATCAGCCGGTCACCAAACGCTGAAACTAACGATTAAAGGGCTGAAAGGCGGCCACTCCGGCTGCGATATCCATCTAGGACTGGGCAATGCCAACAAGCTGCTGGCACGTTTCCTGTTCGAGCAGGCGAAAGCGCTGGATATCCGCATTCTCGGCCTGAACGGCGGGACGCTGCGTAACGCCATTCCTCGTGAAGCCTTCGCTACGCTGTCACTGCCAGCCGCTAACGTCGAGCAGTTGAAAACGCTGAGCCAGGACTATCTGGCGGTGCTGAAAAATGAACTATCCGCCGTTGAGAAAAACCTGACCGTGCTAGTGGAAGCCTGCGACAGCAATGAACACCCGCTGACGCAGGACAGCCGCGATCGCCTGCTGGCGCTGCTCAATGCCACGCCAAACGGCGTGATCCGCATGAGCGACGAAGTCAAAGGTGTGGTGGAAACGTCACTGAATCTGGGCGTTGTGACGATGGAAGACGACCACGCGGAAATTATCTGCCTGATTCGTTCGCTGATCGACAGCGGTAAAGACGCCGTCGTCGGCACACTAACGTCGCTGGGCCAGTTGGCTGGCGCGAAAACGTCACCGAAAGGCGGCTACCCAGGCTGGCAGCCGGATGCGCATTCGCCAGTTATGGCGCTGGTGCGCGAAACGTATCAGAAACTGTTCAACAAGACGCCGAACATCATGGTGATTCACGCCGGTCTCGAGTGTGGTCTGTTCAAGAAGCCCTATCCAGAGATGGATATGGTTTCTATCGGGCCAACCATCACCGGGCCGCACTCGCCGGATGAACAAGTTCATATCGGCAGCGTGGACCTGTACTGGAAATTGCTGACAGAACTGCTGAAAGCGATTCCGCCACGCGCCTGATCGATCACGAATAAAACGCACACGAGTAAAACACAGGGCGACAGAGAGATGTCGCCTTTTTTATCCTCAACCACACCTCTTTATCCCCAATCAAACACCAGTTGTCGCTCAATTTGCGGGTCGAGCAGCGTCACATGTAGCCCCACCAGCCGGACGCCTCTGGATTTACGCCGCTCCTGCCAGGTTTGTTGTGCGATCTTCAACAGATCCTGTTTATTCAATATCGGCCACACATGCTCCTGCGTCGTTTGCTGGAAATCATCAAACTTGAGCTTTACCCCCTGACGCGCAATATGCAGATCGGGCTTAACCCGTTTCAGGCGGACTTCCAGCTCCTGATAAAGCTGTTCTATCAGACATTCACACTGTTCCCAGTCGTGGATATCCTGCGCCAGCGTCTTCTCCACGCCGACTGACTTCCTCAACCGATCCGGTGAAATTCGTCGCTCATCGATCCCCTGACATCGCTCCCACAACACGCGGCCAAACTTGCCGAATTCTTTAAGCAGGTCCGCCAGTGCATATCCGCGCACATCCGCACAGGTGTACAGGCCGCGTTCTTCCAGTCGTTTCGCCGTCACTTTCCCGACGCCAGGGATTTTCTCCAGCGGCAGCGCCAGCAGGAAATCATCCACCTGCTCGGGTGTAATCACATATTGTCCATTCGGCTTATTTAACTCAGACGCGATCTTCGCCAGAAACTTGATCGGCGCAATCCCCGCCGAGGCGGTCAGATTCAGTTCATCCGCGATGGTTCGACGGATTTCTTCGGCGATGCGCGTCGCCGAACCGTTGCAGTGCGGGCTATCGGTGACATCCAGATAGGCTTCATCCAGAGAAAGCGGTTCGATAAGCGACGTGTAGCGGGCGAAGATATCGCGGATTTGGCACGAGGTGGACTTATACACCTCCATACGCCCAGGCAACAAGGTGAGGTGAGGACACAGACGCAAGGCCGTTGCCGTCGCCATCGCGCTGCGGACGCCGTAACATCGGGCAGGATAGTTAGCGGTGCTGATGACGCCACGACGATCGGCGTTCCCGCCAATCGCCAGAGGAATATCGCGCAGGCGCGGGTTATCACGCATCTCAATTGCTGCGTAGAAGCAGTCCATATCAACATGAATGATTTTGCGCATACTGGTCCTCTCACAATACTGTATAAAAATACAGATAAAAGTCAGTATAGACAAGCAGCGCGACACTTCACACGTGCGTAATTACGCACCGGGCGAGTGGCTGAGTCTGTTTACGGAAGCCGGGTTTATCGTGCGTAACGTCACCAGCGATAGGCTGACGCTGGAATTCAGCAGTTGGATTGCCCGTATGCGTACGCCAGAACATTTCGCTACCGCGATTCGCGAACTGCAAAAAACGTTGGCGCACGAGGTGGTACAGCATTTTGACGTACAGGTAGACGGCTCCTTTGTCACCGACATTATGATGATAGAAGCCACCCGCGCCTGACCCGCTTTCTCCTACCATTAATAACCTCACACTGATCAGCTCGTATCCATTCGGGCTGTTTTTTGTAAATGTTATTTTTTAGCGCTTTTCAACGCTTGATTAATATGAAACCAATGATAATGTGATTTCGTTTTCGTCATTATTTATTCGGCGACGAAATTGATACCGATAACGGCTGTCCCAACGCTTTCGCTAAAACACCAGTAGCGCGACGCGGATGCCGCGTGTAGCAGGCAATTTTATTATCAGGAACCATAATGCAAAAAATCGCGCTGTCGTTTGCGATGTTGTTTTTTTTGCCTTCTCTTGTTGTTACCAGCGCAGCCAGCGAGACCGCACCGCCGCTCGCGCCGATAGCAAAAGAATTAAAACAGCAATTATTAGGCTCTCCGATCTATATTCAGATCTTTAAAGAAGAGCGAATATTCGAACTTTATGCGAAAGTCGGCAACGAATACCGTTTATTGGAACACTATCCAATCTGTAAATATTCAGGTGGATTAGGGCCAAAACGCGTTGAAGGCGATTTAAAAAGTCCGGAAGGTTTCTATCAGGTCGATCTGAGTCAGCTTAAGCCAGACAGCCACTATTACCGCGCGATCAATATCGGTTTCCCCAACGACTATGATAAATCACAGGGATATTCCGGCCGCTATTTAATGATCCACGGCGAATGTGTGTCGGTTGGCTGCTATGCCATGACCAACAACTATATGGATGAGATTTATCGCTATGCCGAAGCGGCGTTACGCAACGGGCAAGCGAAGATTGATATCGCCATCTACCCGTTCCGTATGACGGAACAGAACATGCAGCTCCACCGTAATTCCACCTACGCCAGCTTCTGGAAACAGCTTCAGCCGGGGTACGCCTATTTTAATCAGCACAATCAGCCACCGGTCATCACCGTGTTTAACGGGCAATACGTCGTTAACCCACCGCTGCTGACCAGTCAGCCAACGTTAAAGTATGCGCTCGCCGAAACAAAATAGAACGAATTCACCTGGCATGATCTGATGCCAGGTTTCGTTGCCCGTTAGCGGCTGCGTCGCCAGCACGGTGACGACATCATTGGGGGTCGTCTGCTGCTGGAAATCAATCTCCACATCCTGATCTAACAGCGTCGCTTTACCAAACGGCGCGCGACGGGTGATCCAGTAGAGTTTGGTTGAGCAGTACCCCATCACAAAGCGCCCATCCGACAGCAGCATGTTAAACACGCCTTTCTCCCGCAACACATCCGCCTGTTTGGCGATATAGCGGAATACCGCAGGCCAGTTGCCCGGCGTACGCGGGTAGCGCTCGGACAATTGGGACAGCAGCCAGCAGAAAGCAAATTCGCTGTCCGTCTGACCAACGGGGCGAAACATGCCCGTTTTCAAGGTGTTGTAGCCCTTCAACTGCCCGTTGTGAGCGTACGTCCAGTTCCGTCCCCACAGTTCGCGTGTAAAGGGATGGGTATTTTCCAGCGACACCGCGCCGCGGTTGGCTTGCCGGATATGTGAAACCACCGCACACGATTTGATGGGGTAATCCTGCACCAGCCGGGCAATCGGCGAGTTATAGCTTGGCAACGGATCTTTAAACGTACGACAACCGTTCCCTTCGTAAAAGGTAATCCCCCAGCCATCCCGATGCGGCCCGGTTTTCCCACCGCGTTGTATCAGCCCGGTAAAGCTAAAGCAGATATCCGTCGGTACATTCGCGCTCATCCCCAGCAGTTCACACATCTGACTTCCTACCCTTTCCTATGACTTTTTAGGGTTTATTAATGCGGATTACTGATCCGCCATCTCTTTTTCAATCAACTGAATCAGGATGTGAATCGCTTTAATATGGATTTCCTGAATACGGTCAGCATAACCGAAATGCGGAACACGAATTTCCACATCGGCTGACCCCGCCATTTTGCCGCCATCTTTCCCGGTCAGCGTAATAACCTTCATGCCTTTCGCTTTTGCTGCGGCAATCGCTTTAATAATGTTGCCAGAGTTACCCGAAGTGGAAATCCCCAGCAGCACATCGCCTTCACGACCCAGTGATTCAACATAGCGGGAGAACACAAAGTCATAGCCAAAGTCATTGCTGACGCAGGACAGGTGGCTCGGATCGGAAATCGCAATGGCCGGATAGCCCGGACGGTTCTCGCGATAGCGCCCCGTCAGCTCTTCAGCAAAGTGCATGGCATCACAGTGTGACCCACCGTTACCACAGGAGATCACTTTACCACCCGCTTTAAAAGCCTTAGCCAACAGTACCGCAGCGTTTTGAATCGACTGAACGTTCGCATCATCACTCAAGAAATTATTTAGTGTTTCTGCCGCTTCTTTCAGTTCACTACGGATTAAATCCTGATACATGGAATCCTCTCATTTTGTCTGGTGACAGTATCATCTTCTGCCATGCAGTGTAGCGGATCGTACTAACAGCGAGAAGCGTGTAATCACGGGATCGAGAGGATCGCTGACGCCTGTCAGAAAACGCACGACTGCCGTTCGGTTTGTGAAGTGAGTTGTAATTATGATGTAAACAAATTGATAAAAATAATCAGATAAACTACAACGAATATAAGCAACAGGTCAGACCTCTTATGACATTGACCTCTTACGCCTTATTTCACTGATGAAACGGTTCTCGCTTTCCCACCATTACGCAACGCTTGGTGAAGAGTGAAAACCTTCCATTCGATCACAATGCTGGAGACACGTTATGGTTGCTGTCAGTATCCTCCTCCTACTGATTATCATCGGCGCGATGTTTTACCATCGTCTCAGCCTGCTGCTCGGCAGCGCCATCCTGCTGGCCTACTTTGCAGCCATGTCCGCCATGTTGCTGTGGCCTGTCTGGCTGATGATTCCACTCGTGATTCTGCTGATTCCGATTACGGTTCCCTCTCTGCGGCAAAAGTTGGTTTCCGCTTCTGCGCTGCACATGTTCCAGAAAGTCATGCCACCGATGTCGAACACGGAAAAAGAGGCGATCGACGCCGGGACAACCTGGTGGGAAGGCGATCTGTTTCGCGGCGCGCCAGACTGGAAAAAGCTGCATAACTACCCGCGCCCTCAGTTGAGCGCCGAAGAACAGGCATTTATCGACGGGCCGGTGGCGGAAGCCTGCCGGATGGCAAATGACTTTGAAATCACCCATGAACGCGCCGATATTCCGCCGGAACTGTGGGAATACTTAAAAGAACACCGCTTCTTTGCGATGATCATCAAGAAGCAATACGGCGGGCTGGAGTTCTCTGCCTACGCACAGGCGCAGGTGCTGCAAAAACTGGCGGGCGTCTCCAGTATTGTGGCAATCACCGTCGGCGTGCCTAACTCGCTCGGCCCCGGCGAACTGCTGCAACACTACGGTACGGAGGCGCAAAAAGATCACTATCTGCCACGTCTGGCACGCGGTCAGGAAGTCCCTTGTTTTGCGCTGACCAGTCCGGAAGCGGGTTCCGATGCAGGTTCGATTCCCGATACTGGGATTGTCTGCTACGGCAACTGGCACGGCGAGCAGGTTTTGGGTATGCGCCTGACCTGGAATAAACGCTATATCACGCTGGCGCCGGTTGCCACCGTGCTAGGGCTAGCCTTTAAGTTGTACGATCCCGACCATCTGTTAGGCAATGAAGAAGACGTGGGCATTACCTGTGCGTTAATTCCGACGGATACCGACGGCGTTAAAATCGGCCGACGCCATTTCCCATTGAACGTTCCGTTCCAAAACGGGCCGACGCAAGGTGAGAACATTTTTGTTCCGCTGGATTACATCATCGGCGGCGCGAAGATGGCGGGTCAGGGCTGGCGTATGCTGATGGAGTGCCTGTCGGTCGGACGCGGCATTACGCTGCCCTCCAACTCTACCGGCGGGCTAAAATCGATTGCCCTCGGCATCGGTGCTTACGCGCATATCCGCCGCCAGTTCAAAATCTCCATCGGTAAGATGGAAGGCATCGAAGAACCGCTGGCACGCATTGCGGGTAACGCTTATGTCATGGACGCCGCCGCAACGCTGATTACCAGCGGCATCATGCAGGGTGAAAAACCGGCGGTGCTCTCCGCTATCGTCAAATATCACTGTACCCACCGGGGTCAGCGCAGCGTGATGGATGCGATGGATATCGCCGGCGGTAAAGGCATTTGTCTTGGCCCGTCCAACTTCCTGGCGCGCAGCTATCAGGGCGCACCGATTGCGATCACCGTGGAAGGGGCGAATATTCTGACGCGTAGTATGATCATCTTCGGGCAAGGTGCAATCCGCTGCCACCCTTATGTGCTGGAAGAAATGGCAGCCGCGCAGGAGAATGACGTATCACGCTTTGACCGTTCGCTGATTGGTCACATCGGCCACATCGGCAGCAACACAGTGCGCAGCTTCTGGCTTGGGCTGACTAACGGTCGCCTGAGCAGTGCACCAGTCAATGACAAAACACGTCGCTACTATCAACAGCTCAACCGACTCAGCGCGAACCTGGCGCTGCTAGCGGATGTATCGATGGCAGTATTGGGCGGCAGCCTGAAGCGTCGTGAGCGTATCTCCGCGCGTCTCGGGGATATTCTCAGCCAACTCTATTTAGCTTCCGCAACGCTGAAACGTTATGAGGACGAAGGGCGTCAGAAAGCAGATTTACCGCTGGTGCACTGGGGCGTTCAGGACAGTCTGCATCAGGCCGAGCAGGCACTGGACGATCTGCTGCGTAACTTCCCGAATCGTGCCGTGGCAGGGCTGCTGACCTTTATTATCTTCCCGCTGGGTCTGCGCTGCGCTGCGCCATCTGACCGCCTCGACCATGAGGTCGCGAAGATTCTGCAAACGCCATCGGAAACGCGCAGCCGTCTGGGACGCGGCCAATATCTGGTTGCCAGCGAGCACAATCCAGTTGGACTGCTGGAAGAGGCATTGCTGGATATCATTGCCGCCGAGCCGATTTACCAACGCCTGTCGAAGGCTAGCGACAAACCGCTGCCATTCATACGATTGGATCAGTTGGCAGAACAGGCGCTGATCGAAGGTCAGATTACCGCAGAAGAGGCGGATATTCTGACTAAAGCGGAAGCCAGTCGCCTGCGTTCAATCAACGTGGATGATTTTGCGTTCGACGCACTGGCCGCCAACAAACCTAAACCGGTCGCGCAGTCAGAAAGAAAAACCGAAGCAGCATAAACAGAATCAGGCCGGTTATACCGGCCTGTTCTTTCCTTTAAAGGCACATCAGTTGTAAAATCCACATCATCTTTCCTTCTACATGAAACCTGACACATGGCTTACATCCCCAAGAACTATGCCAGACTTGAAAGTGGCTACCGCGAAAAAGCGCTCAAACTTTTCCCGTGGGTATGTGGTCGCTGTTCACGCGAATTCGTCTATTCCAATCTGCGTGAACTCACCGTTCACCACATCGATCACGATCACAGCAATAATCCAGAAGACGGCAGTAACTGGGAAATGCTGTGCCTCTACTGCCACGACCATGAGCACTCAAAATATACTGATGCGGATATGTACGGTTCGACCGTCGTTGCAGGTGAAGATGCGCAGAAAGATGTTGGCGTTGCCACCCATAATCCTTTCGCAAATTTGCAGGCCATGATGAATAAAGGGAAGAAATAGTCTGTTTGCCGCTCCCACCGATTCGTTGGCGGGAGCGGTTAACGAGCTAGGCACCGCTCTGCCGCACACGCGCCAGCAGCGCATCCACATCAGCAATATGCGGGGCCGCCAGCACTAACGTTCTGCCCAGAGAAATCGCATGACGCTGACACGCTAAACGCGCTTCCGTTTCCTGAATACTGTCCAGATCGGCGACGTGCGCCAGCCCAATCGTGCGGCGAATCAATTCGGTGCCACAATAGCCAACGGCATCCAGCCAGACCCGCTGTAAAAACAGCGCGGCATAGCCCGACTCCGCCAGCGCCGGATCGCGGCTGTTATTTTCGCTCAGCGCCAGAAAACGGGCGGAAAAGGTGTGCCACAGCGTACGGATATCTTCCAAACGCCGTTCTCGCCCGGCCGCCGCCTCGCGTGGTGCCAGCAGCCCCGGTAGACCGCAATAATTCAGCAGCAGATTGCCGATTGCGGTGCCGACATCAAAACCGATCGGCCCATAGAAACCGAATTCAGCATCAATCGCCTTTAAGCGCCCTTCTGCCACAAAGATCGATCCACTGTGAATGTCACCGTGCAGCAGCGCCTCAGCCTTGCTCAGGAAGCGGTGTTTCAGCCCGGCAACCGCCAGTTTCAACGCCCGATCGTCACGCAATGCCAGCACATCCGGCGTCAACGCAGCGTCAAACTGGTTTCTTTCGTGATCGATATAAGGGTCGGTAAAGAAAAGATCTTCGGTAATCTGACACAGCTCAGGGTTGGTGAACTGACTTACTGCGGCTTTCTTCTCATGCGGATGCTGATGAAAATCAGAAGTATGGAATAACGTCTGCGCCAGATATTCCCCCAACTGTGCCGCCGCCTGCGGATAATCCGTGCCCTTAACCAACTCGCTACGCCAGATACGATGATCGGAGAGATCTTCCTGCACCATCACCGCCAGTTCAGGATCGTGATAGAGCACGGTCACGGTATGCTGCGGACAAAAACGCGCGTGCGTCAGCAGCGTTTCGGCTTCAATGCGGGCGCGATCAAGCGTCAGCGGCCAGGATTCCCCGACACAGCGCACATAGGGCAGCGCCTGTTTAACAATCACCCGGCTAACGCCCGCTTCATCTTTAATTTTAAATACCAGATTCAGATTGCCATCGCCGATCTCTTCTGCGGCTACCAGCGTTTGCGGCTGACTGACGCCGCCGTACTGGCGGGCATATTCAACAGCGTCATCCGCCGTAAAAGTGCGGTAAAGAGACATTCCAACTCCTCGCTATTCTGAAATCAAAACCATTCTGTAATCAAAGCTATTCTAAAACCAAAGATACGGACATAAAAACGTTCGGACGTCTATACATCTATCTGGCATCTTGGCAGAATAAGAATATCGATGCAACATGGATTTAACGACCTATGCAGACACTTAACACAACTAGCCTGAAAATCGTTGATAACCAACTGTGGATCCTCGACCAGCAGGCGCTACCACAAGAAAAACGCTGGAGCCCTTGCCCAGATGTCGCGTCATTGGTTGAACATATCCAAACGCTACGGGTACGCGGCGCACCGCTCATTGGCCTGTCCGCCAGCCTGCTGCTCGCGCTGTTGGCCGAGAAAGGATTATCGCAGACCGAACTGGCGCAGGCGCTGGAGACGCTGCGGGCATCGCGCCCTACCGCCGTGAACCTGATGAACAATCTGGATCGCATGAAGCTGGCATTGGCACAGCCACAGTTTGTTGATGCGTTGGTGCAGGAAGCCTTGCGCCTGGTAGAAGAAGATCGCGCCCTGTGTGAACGCATTGCCGATCACGGCGCTGCGCTGGTGAAACCCAACAGCCGCTTGCTGACCCACTGCAACACAGGTGGACTAGCAACGGCAGGCATCGGCACCGCCATTGGTGTGCTGCTACGTGCACATCAGCAGGGGAAAGTCGAGCACGTGTGGGTCGATGAAACACGCCCGCTTTTGCAGGGCGGACGTCTCACGGCCTGGGAGCTGGGCGAGCTGGGTATTCCTTATCAACTGATTTGTGATTCGATGGCCGCCAGCCTGATGGCACAGGGTCAGGTCGATGCAATTTGGGTCGGTGCAGACCGCATTGCGGCCAACGGCGATGTCGCCAATAAGATCGGCACCTATAGCCTCGCGGTGCTGGCGCACTATCACCAGATTCCGTTTTACGTCGCGGCACCGCACACCACGCACGATCCCGCGTGCCAAGATGGTCGAGCCATCCCTATCGAACAGCGTGCCGCCGCCGAAGTCACTGGCGTCTCCGGCAGCTTCGGCCACTGCCAGTGGGCACCGCAGAACGCCACCGTCTACAACCCAGCATTCGACGTCACTCCCGCCGACTTAATCAGCGGCTGGGTACTCGACACCGGCGTGGTCACGCCACAGGACGTCAAGGAAGGGATCTTTCAGGAGGCGTTGAAATAGGAAAATAAGTTCCAGTGATGCGATTCTTCTTGGCGTAAATAGGCCGAGGAGATGATGGGCTTCTGGATGAGCCGCACGGACGCGGCGAAAGCCAGTGCCGCGTCGGGAGCGCGTCACTGGCGGTCCATCAGAAGAACATTAGCGACGAGGGGACCGCGCCAGCGGCATATTTCTCGCCAAAAGCCAGGGTTCCCAGGGCGACGGCGATTGAGCCGCCCTGGGTCGGGCGTTTCGTAACATGCAACATACAGCGGCAAATGTCGAAACGCACGAAACATACTCGTTCATTCATAGAGCGTTCGTTTACAACAAACGAGCTACCGCTCCAGCTTCGGATACGCATCGGCGATCTTATCGCCGGTGAAATGCGCTATCCACCCTTCTGGGTTATCGAACAGGCGGATGGCGGTGAAGTGCGGCTCTGGCCCCATATCAAACCAATGTGCCGTGCCTGCGGGTACAGACAGCAGATCGTTCTTCTCACACAGGATCTGGTAAATCTTGCCGTTCAGGTGCAGGCAAAACAGCCCCGCGCCTTCCACAAAAAAGCGCACTTCGTCTTCATGATGGACATGCTCGGATAAAAACTTGGTGCGCAGTTCAGCACGCTGCGGATTATCCGACCGCATGCTGATGACGTCCCAGCTCTGATAGCCTTTTTCTGCCACCAGCTTATCGATTTCATGCTGGTAGGCCGCCAGCACTTCTTCAGACGATGGCGCGTCGCTCAGCTTCTGGCTGGCTTCCCAGCGTTCAAAACGTACGCCGATCTCGTTCAGTTGTTTCTGAATCGCATCGGCATCCTGACTTTGCCAAATCGGCTGGCCTGCATCGCTGTCGCTAAAAATGGTTAATCCACTCATTGTGCGTACTCCGGTAAGTCGATCTGGTCAAAACGTGCCACCTGACGGTGACGGCTTACGCTATCCGCATCATCACGGATAAGCTGGCAGGTGTGCCAGCCAGCCTCCTCTGCGGCATCCAGTTCCTGACGAATATCCGACAGGAACAACAGTTGCTCGGCGGGCAGCCCGATGGCTTGCGCAATCGTGCGATAAGAACCGGTCTCCCGCTTCATACCGACGCGGGTATCAAAATAGTCGCTGAACAGCGGACGCAGGTCACCCGCGTTACTGTAGCCAAACAGCAACTGCTGCGCTTCTACCGAACCTGACGAGTAAACATACAGACGAATTCCCTGCTGCTGCCATGCGGCAAGCTGCGTGGCCACGTCAGGGTACAGATGTCCCTGAAAATCACCGTTACGGTAGCCCGTGCGCCAGATAATACCTTGCAGCAGCTTCAGCGCGGTGGATTTACGATCTTCATCCATAAACTGGTTCAGCGCGGCGATCAACGCATCGCTACCCGCCTCCGGCTGACCCAATTCCTGACGCAACGCGTTCAGCGCTTGCGCGATCTCCGGCTCGCTGTCGTGTTGCCGCACCGTGTCTGCCAGACGTTCACGCGCATAGGGAAACAGCACGCGGTGCACAAAACGGATATCGCTGGTGGTGCCTTCAATATCGGTCACAATCGCCTTAATCATACTTTCGCCTCCAGCAGTCGACGCTGCAATTCACACTGGAACAGGAACTCTAACCCTTCCAGATGACGACGTGCTTCTTTCACCGTGGCGCCCCAGCAGTAAAGGCCGTGGCCGCGCACCAGAAAGCCGTAACGTAACGGCGTGTGGCTGGCGTACTCCGCAACCCGCTGTGCCAACGCCGGAATATCCTGATCGTTATCGAAGATTGGGATCGCTACGCGATCCAAATGGGTGGTCTGCCCCGCCAGCGACTTTTGCATTTCGTAGCCGTGCAACACCAGTTCAGCGCCTTTCTCTACACGGGATAATACCGTGGCGTTCACCGAGTGCGTGTGCAGTACCGCGCCAATCGTCGGTTCACGGCGATACAGCAGCGTATGCAGCCCGGTTTCCGCCGACGGTGTGCGACCGCTCGGCACGTGGTTAGTGGCAATTTCCACCAGCAGGAAATCCTCTGTCTGAAGGCTGCCCTTGTCTTTACCCGATTCGGTAATCAGGCACTGCGCTTCATCAAGGCGTACGGACATATTACCGCCCGTTGCCGGACACCAGCCCTTCTCACCTATCCAGTGGCAGGCCGCAAGCAGCGCCGTCAATTGTTGATTTTCAGTCATGAGGCTTCCTGTTTTGCTCCATTTTTCTAACAACGTTTCTGGATGATTTTTGGAGATATAGACCATTCTGTTATGTCTTAGTCCATAACGGAATTTAGCCGTTTAAACGTCCAAGCGTCTTGATTGCCAAATACTAGCAGCATGTTATATTACGAGGCAATACAGGCTTGCAGGAGTCCTACCCGCCATGAGCGCCGCGTTAATCCCCGACAGTAAACTGCCTTCGCTGGGCACCACCATCTTTACCCAGATGAGTGCGCTGGCCCAACAGCATCAGGCCATCAATCTATCACAAGGTTTCCCTGATTTTGACGGCCCGGACTATTTACAGCAGCGGCTGGCGTATCACGTCAGTCAGGGTGCCAACCAATATGCACCGATGACCGGCGTCGCACCGCTGCGTCAGGCGATTGCCGAAAAAACCGCAGAACTGTATGGCTGGAAACCGGATGCCGATAGCGACGTCACCGTCACGGCGGGGGCAACCGAAGCGCTGTTTGCCGCCATTGCGGCGCTGGTACGCCCCGGCGATGAAGTGATTTGTTTCGATCCCAGCTATGACAGCTATGCGCCTGCCGTTACGCTGGCGGGCGGGGTACTTAAGCGCATCGCCTTACAGCCACCTGCGTTTCGCGTGGACTGGTCACATTTTGCCGATGTGCTGAGCGATCGCACCCGACTGGTGATTCTGAATACGCCGCACAACCCGTCCGCTACCGTCTGGCAGAAGGCTAATTTCGAACAACTGTGGCAGGCGATTGCCGCGCGTGACATCTTCGTGCTGAGCGATGAAGTCTACGAGCACATCTGTTTCGACAACGAAGGGCACGCCAGCGTGCTGGCACATCCGTCCCTGCGCCAGCGCGCTATCGCGGTGTCATCGTTTGGTAAAACCTTCCATATGACCGGCTGGAAAGTCGGCTACTGTGTCGCGCCAGCGTTGATCAGTGCAGAGGTGCGGAAGGTTCATCAGTATCTGACGTTCTCCGTGAACACGCCCGCCCAGTTCGCCATCGCCGATATGCTGCGTGAACAGCCGCAACACTGGCGTGAACTGCCCGATTTTTACCGCGCTAAACGCGATCGCTTTATCAATGCGCTGGCAGGCAGCCGTTTCGAGATTCTGCCCTGCGAAGGCACCTACTTCCTTCTGGCAGACTATCGGGCGATTTCCGATCTGGACGATGTGAACTTCTGCCGCTGGCTGACCGAGCACGTTGGCGTGGCCGCCATCCCCCTGTCTGTCTTTTGCGCCGAACCATTTCCACACACGTTGATTCGACTATGCTTTGCTAAACAGGAAGCCACGTTGGATGCCGCTGCGGAGCGTTTATGTCGACTTTAACGATTTCATTACTGCAACAGCCGCTGGTCTGGCGGGATGGGGAAGCCAATTTGCGCCACTTCGACACTTTATTGGCGGAGATGAGCGGACGTGATGTCATCGTGTTGCCGGAGATGTTCACCACCGGCTTTGCCATGGAAGCCGCCAAAGGTAGCCTGGATCAGGCAGTAGTAGAGACATGGCTGCACCAGTGGGCGCAAAAAACCAATGCGCTAATCGGCGGCAGCGTCGCGGTAAACACGCCAAAAGGCGCGGTAAACCGTTTTCTGCTGGTCGATCCGCACGGCGAAGTGTATCACTACGATAAACGCCACCTGTTCCGCATGGCGGATGAACACCACCACTATCAAGCGGGCACGGAGCGCGTCATTCTTGAGTGGCGCGGCTGGCGCATCTGCCCGATGATCTGTTACGACCTGCGTTTCCCCGTCTGGTCGCGCAATCGACAGGACTACGATCTGGCGCTGTATGTCGCCAACTGGCCGGCACCACGCGCCGCACACTGGCAAACGCTGCTGGCGGCACGTGCCATTGAGAATCAAGCCTACGTTGCAGGCTGTAACCGCGTCGGCACAGACGGCAACGGCCACAGCTATCGTGGCGACAGCCTGATTATTAACGCGCAAGGGGAAATCCTTGCCTCTGCTGCCCCCAACCAGCCCGCCTGTCTGGACGCCGAACTGTCGCTGGAAGTGCTACAAAGCTACCGGGAATCCTTCCCCGCCTGGCGCGACGCTGACCGCTTTACGTTGTAGCGAATTTGTTACTGTACCGACGCGTGCTGGCGTACAGCCTGACAGAATGCCTGTAGCGCCAGCGCCACATCCGCCGTAGTAACGGACTCATCGGGATGGTGGCTGATGCCGCCGCGACAGCGAACAAACAGCATCGCCACCGGCCAACGTTCAGCGATGGCTATCGCATCGTGGCCCGCGCCACTGGGTAGCAGCAGCGTTTTCCCCTGAACCTGCGTGACCGCATCGTTTAATGCCGACTGCAATGTGGGATCGCAACGGGTTGCCGCGATACGATAATATTCTTCGGCACTGAATTGGCAGCCGCGCTGGTGCGCAACAGCCTGCCCTAACGTCAGGAGTTTTTCCAGCAGCGCATCCAGCGGCGCATCCTCCGGCCCGCGAATATCCAGCGTCATCCTCACCTCACCGGGAATGACATTCGCCGCGCCCGGTAAACACTGCAACGTGCCAAACGTCGCGACCAGATGAGGATCGCTTTCCCGCGTGACCCGCTCAGCCTGCGCCATCCAGTCCGCCGCCGCCGCCAGCGCATCCTGTCGCTGCGTCATCGGCACCGTGCCGGCATGTCCTGCCAGACCGAGGAAGGTACAGTTGAGCCGCCGCGCACCGTTGATCGCGGTAACCACCCCCAACGCCAGATCCTGCTGTTCCAGACACGGCCCCTGTTCGATGTGCAATTCCAGATAGGCGACGATGTCGCTCACCGGGCGCGCCGCTTCCGCTATTTGAAGCGGGTCAAGCCCAGCGATAGTCAGCGCCTGCGCCACGCTGGTGCCTTCGGCATCCTGACACGCCAGCCAGCTTTCAGGCCAGGTGCCGGTCAAGCCTCGGCTCCCCAACAGGGTAATACCGAAACGTGTGCCTTCTTCATCGCCGAAACCGATAATTTCCAGCGCGACAGGCAAACGGATACCCTGCTGATGAAACGTACGCACCACTTCAATCGCCGTCAGTACGCCCAGCATGCCGTCATATCGTCCGGCATTGCGCACCGTATCCAGATGTGAACCAAGCAGCAGCGCTGGCGCATCCGGTATCAGCCCATCATAGCGACCACAAATATTACCCACGCTATCCAGCCAGACTGCCATGCCCGCTTCGCGCATCCATTCCCCTACCAGCGCATTAGCACGCAGGTGCTCCAGCGACAGATAAACACGGGTCAACTGTCCGGGCGTTTCGCTGATTTCTGCCAGCGCATCACAGCGCAACATAATCTGTTCAGCCGCCGCTCGTGCCGCAACAGGTGAGAGTAGAGGTTCACTCATGCACGCTCCTCATTTGCCGCGTAGCTGTTCCACGCGGCCTGTAAGGCCTCGCCCTGTACCGTGCGGAAGCCCAGACGATTCAGCACCGCCTCCAGCGCCGTCAGCGTTTGCATCACACAGTCTTTACGCGCGTTGTAACCCATCGTACCGATGCGCCAGATTTTGCCCTGAAGCGGGCCAAACGAGGTGCCGATCTCAATGGCGAAATCTTCCAGCAGCAGCTTACGTACCTGCTCGCCGTGAACACCGTCAGGAATCACTACGCCCAGCACGTTATTCATTTTGTGTTTAAGATTGCCAAAAGTTTCCAGTCCCATTCCCTGAATCCCTGCCACCAGTGCATTACCGTGCAGCGCATGGCGGGCAATGCTGCGATCCAGTCCTTCTTCAAGGATCACCCGCGCGCACTCACGTGCGGCGAACAACATACTCGTCGCTTCCGTATGGTGGTTCAGGCGCTCCGGCCCCCAGTAATCCATCACCATGCCCAGATCGAAATAGTTGGAATAGATCATTTCGTCGTCGCCGTCCTGATGCGAATCCGTTCGGATCCCCTGTTCGATGCATTTACGACGGCGGATTATCGCCTCCATCTGCGGACTCAGCGTGATCGGTGAACTGCCGGACGGCCCGCCGAGGCATTTCTGCAACCCTGCGGAAACCGCATCCAGTCCCCATTGATCCGTTTCCAGCGGGTTACCACCGAAAGAGGCGGTGGCATCGGTATAAAACAACACGCCGTGACGGCGGCAAATCTCGCCCAGTTCTTCCAGCGGTTGCAGCATGGTGGTCGAGGTATCACCCTGTACCGTCAGCAACAGACGCGGGCGCACCGCCTTGATCGCCTCTTCGATCTGGTCTGGCGAGAACACGTCGCCCCAAGGGACCTCAATGGTATGAACCTCAGCCCGACAGCGGCGGGCAATCTCACACAGCAGATGACCGAAACGACCAAACACCGGCACCAGCACCTTGTCACCGGGGCGGATCGCCGACAGTAGAATCGCTTCGATCCCCGCACGCGAGGTGCCGTCCACCAGCATCGTCCAGCGGTTTGCCGTGCGGAAAAGCTGACGGTAGAGCGCCATGACCTGATTCATGTAGTTCGTCATTGCGGGGTCATACTGGCCAACCAACTGGCTGGCCATTGCCCGTAATACGCGCGGATCAGCATTGATCGGCCCCGGCCCCATCAGTAAGCGGTGAGGAGGATTAATTTGCGCGTACAGTTCGCTGTTCATGGTTATAGGCTCCAAATTCTTGTTTCTCATCCCCTTTCAAAGAGGCTCATTACGCTTCTGACAGTCCTCGAACCGAGGCAATAAACTGTTTTAATTCCGGCGTTTGCGGGTTAGCAAACAGCGTTTTGCTGTCGCCCTGTTCCCAGATGGTGCCCTGGTGCATAAACACCACGCGGTCACCCACTTCACGGGCAAAATTCATTTCATGCGTCACCAGAATCAGCGTCATCCCCTCTGCGGCCAGCTGTTCCAGTACTTTCAGCACTTCGCCGACCAATTCAGGATCGAGTGCCGAGGTAATTTCGTCACACAGCAGGACTTTCGGGTTCATCGCCAGTGCACGAGCAATCGCGACACGCTGCTGCTGACCGCCCGATAGATTCGCGGGATAGTAGTGAAGGCGTTCTCCCAGCCCAACCTTGTTGAGCATCTGCTCGCCTAACGCCTGACATTCCGCCGCGCTTTTACCCAGCACGCGGCGCGGTGCCAGCATCACGTTTTCCAGCGCCGTCATATGCGGAAACAGATTGAAGTTCTGGAACACCATGCCGACCGAGCGGCTGATTTCCCGCGCCTGTGAATCCCTGTCGGTGACAGTCATCCCGCCCAGCTTGATACTGCCGTCCTGATACCCTTCCAGACCGTTCATGCAGCGCAGGAGCGTGCTCTTACCGGAGCCACTGCGCCCGATGATCGAAATGACTTCGCCCATTTCGATATCCAGATCCACCCCTTTCAGGACATGGTTCTGGCCGTAATATTTTTGAACCTGATTAATGGTGATGAGCGGCATTGAATTTCTTCTCCAGATAGCGGCTGTAGTAAGAGAGCGGATAGCACATCAGGAAGTAGCCCAGCGCCACCAATCCAAACACTTTAAACGGCTGATAGGTCACGTTATTCAGCATGGTTCCCGCTTTGGTCAGCTCAACAAACCCGATGATCGACGCCAGCGCGGTGCCTTTAATCACCTGTACGGAAAATCCTACTGTAGGGGCGATGGCGATACGCATTGCCTGCGGCGCAATCACCCGATAGAGCGTCTGGCCGAAATCCAGCCCGAGGCAGCGCGAGGCTTCCCATTGTCCCTTCGGCAACGCTTCCACACTGCCGCACCAGATATCCACCAGAAAAGCGCTGGTGAATAGCGTCAGCGCCAGTGCGGCTGCCGTCCACGGGCTGACATCAATACCGAACAGCGCCAGCCCGAAAAAGGCGAGGAACAGCTGCATCAGCAGTGGTGTTCCCTGAAACAGTTCGGAATACAGCTGAACAAAGCGCGTCGGCCACTTGCGTTTGGTCAACCGCAACAGCATGAGCGGAAACGTCACCAACGCGCCGCCGATGAAGGCCGTCAGCGACAGCAGCAGCGTCCAGCGAGCCGCCAGCAGCAGGTTGCGCACAATATCCCAGTCGGTAAATGCCATTATGACTGACTCCCTAAGAAACGCCGTCCCGCCAGCAGCAAGAGTTGCCGCATCAGGACAGACAGCGCCAGATAACACAGCGTGGTCGCCAGATACACTTCAAAACTCAGAAAAGTACGGGACTGAATCAGGTTGGCGGCAAACGTCAGCTCCTCGTAAGACACTTGCGATACCACCGACGACCCCAACATGACGATGATGCACTGGCTGACCAGCGCCGGATAAATCCGCTGGAGCGCAGGTGGCAAAATCACGCGCAGAAATGTCTGCACACGCGTCAGTCCCAGCACACGGGCAGCTTCCCACTGGCCTTTTGGCGTCACCTGAATCCCCGCCCGGATAATCTCCGTGCTGTACGCGCCAAGGTTAATCAACATCGCCAACAGCGCAGCCTGCCCGGCAGTGAGCTTCCAGCCCAGGCTCGGTAAGCCGAAGACGATAAAGAACAGTTGAACCACAAACGGCGTATTGCGGATCAGCTCAACGTAGACTCCCCACAGCCGACTCAGCAGGGTGGGTTTGCCGCTACGCAAGGCCGCACCACAGATACCGATAGCAATGCCGCCAAGGGTTGCCATTACCGTCAGCTCAATGGTGACCCACAACCCCGCCAACAGTTCAGGCCAGAATGGCAACAGGGCGGAAAAATTAAGCTGATAGGTCATGGCAGGCTCCCGTTACGCTTTGATGCTGGCTGGCAGCGGCGCTTTCAGCCATTTTTCCGACAGGCCATTGAGCGTGTCGTCTTTCAACGCCTGCTCGATCAGCGCATCGACTTTTGCTTTCAGCGCAGGCTCGTCTTTCTTCAGTCCGATGTAGCACGGCGAGTCTTTCAGCATAAACTTCGCCACTGGCGCTTTCGTCGGGTTCTGCTCAGCGATGGCGGCAACCACCAGGTTACCGGTGGCAACATATTCCACCTGCCCGGACAGGTATGCCGACAGCGTCGTGTTGTTATCTTCATAGCGCTTAATCTGTGCAGCCTTCGGCGCGATATCCGTCAGCACCATGTCTTCTACCGCACCACGCGTCACGCCAATGCTTTTACCGCCCAGCGCATCTGATGAGGTCAGCGTGCTCTCCTTCGGCCCGAATACGCCCAGAAAGAACGGCGCATAAGCACGGCTGAAATCAATCACTTTTTCACGCTCGGCGTTTTTGCCCAGACTGGAAATTACCAGATCGACCTTATTGGTTTGCAGATACGGCACACGGTTAGCACTGGTTACGGGCACCAGTTGCAACTTTAGTTTCATCTCTTTCGCCAGATAGCGAGCGATGTCGATGTCATACCCCTGTGGTTGCAGATCCGTGCCTACCGATCCAAACGGCGGGAAATCCTGCGGCACCGCGACACGCAGCACGCCGCGTTTCTCGATATCCTGCAATTGATCGGCCATCACACTACTGGCCTGCACCAGTAACATTGCCGCGCCCATCATCGCCAGTAACCCTTTTTTGATACCCAGTTTATTGATCAACATCGTCTCTGCCCCCGGTTAGTGTAATTGAAACGAAAGATTCTTTAAAAGCAATCATTGAAACTATCGTTACAGAAATTAAGCAAGGAGCATGCCAGATTATATTTGCGCTTTTTGTGCTATTGATGATGAGGAATCTGAGCGTTTTTTAAACCATGGGATGGATATGCGATATCGGTGAAAAATATCGCGCGTAATACTCAGGGCTGAACCTTATGGTCTTTATACGTTATTCGCGTCAAGAATTACGCTGAGGTGAGCATGACCGCCGGATGAGCGGCATGGACGCCGCGAAAGTCAGCGCCGCGTCGGGAGCGCGTCGCTGGCGGTCCGGGTTGCGGGCATGAACGCCGAAGGTACCGCGAAGCGACGTGATTCCTCGCAAAAAGCCTGGGTTCATAGGGCAAACGGCGTTTGAGCTGCCCTATGTCGGGCGTGGCGCTAGGTCACAAAAATAATCCGGTGCTATCACGCCCGAAACGATCTGCATGGCTATATAGCAACCAATTAATGCGCACCACAACAGTGCAAAAGCACCACACTGACGCACCATTAGCGTTGCTCAAGCTCATCCAGTTCACCATAAAGTTCCGCGATGTGGTGGATGCGCTGGCGTCCTTCACGCAGCATTTCATGCAGTAGTGCGTTGCTGATCACGTTCACCAGGCTCATGGCAGACGCGTAGCTGTCGAAGGCTGAGACGCTGTCCAACGGAACGCATAATGACCAACTGACCAACGGTATTAGCGCGCTGACCTGTGGTTCACACAATAGCAGCACAGGCACACCGCGTTTTTGCAACTGCGCCAGCAGAGGCTGAATCAGGCGAGGGCGGCGGCGAAAGGCCACCACAATCACGACATCCTGAGCAGTGAGATCCACCAGTTCTTCGGAAAGCGTCTGACCGGGCTGCGCCAGCAGCGTGACCTGTTGACGGATCTGGAGCAACTGTTGGCGCAGGTGCAGCGCTACGGGATAACTGTTGCGTAAGCCAATCAGACACAAGCGCTGCGCCTGCATCAACGCCTGAATCACGGCACCGAACTGCACGGGGTCGATCTGGTTTATCCACTGCGTCAGGTTTGCCATTTCCTGTTTGTAATGCCGCGCCAGCAGTGTATTACCCTGCACGGCATCACGATTATCCGCCAGCGGCATCCCGCTCTGGCGCAGCGTTCTGAGTTCATCCCGCATATCACGATAGCTGGGATAGCCCAACCGTTTGAACAAACGGCTGACGGTCGCTTTAGAGACACCGCTCAGCCGGGCCAGCTCGGCGCTGTTATAGCTAATCAGGTCGTTAAAGTGATCGAAAATGAAATCCGCGACGCGCTGCTCCTGCGGTGAAAGTTCGCCGTAGCGATCCCGTAATCGTTCATCTATTTGCATCATCGTCTCTCACCCATTGCGCTTGCTGTAACGTTTGTTTCATATCGCAGAACATAGCACAGGATTGTCAGGATGATACAGATCCCCCTCCGACCACGCATACCGACTTTTAACCGCACCGAAAAACTGGAACGCCGTTTGCTTATAGCTAGGGTTAATGGAGCAACTCACACTTACCTTACACAAAAAGGAATCTTAAAATGATGCAAAGCAATACCGCCCCATTGGGCATGGCGGTGGCACCTCATCATTTAGCCAGCGCCAGCGCATTGGCAGTTCTGCGTGAAGGCGGAAATGCCATTGAAGCCATGGTCGCGGCGGCAGCGACGATTGCGGTGGTATACCCCCATATGAATGGCATCGGTGGCGACGGCTTTTGGCTGATTGTGCCGCCACACGGCGAACCTGTCGCCATTGATGCCAGCGGGGCAGCGGGGTCGCTGGCCTGCCGTGAATATTATCAAGGTGAAAAGCGCATCCCGCATCGCGGTCCTAAAGCCGCATTGACGGTCGCGGGCACCGTCGGCGGCTGGCAAGAAGCGTTAGCCTATTCACAAGAATTGACCTATTCACAAGAAATGGACGGTACCCCGCTGCCGCTCGCTCGTCTCCTTTCTGACGCCATTCGCTACGCGGCTGACGGTATTCCCGTCACGCAATCGCAGGAAGATGCGCTCACCCAGCGCTATCACGAACTGAGCGATTTCCCAGCGTTTAGCCAGCTCTTTATGCCACAAGGGAATGTCCCGCGCGCGGGCAGCCGCTTCACGCAGCCGGATTTAGCCGATACCCTGACGACGCTCAGCATTGAAGGGCTGGACAGTTTTTATCGCGGTTCCGTCGCCGCCCAGTTGTCGGCACAGATGGCACTGATCGGTATGCCGCTAACGGCTGATGATCTGGCGAATTACCGCGCCAAACGGACAACGCCGCTGGTGCTGAAACACAGTAAAGGCGATATCTATAATCTCGCGCCCCCAACACAAGGTCTGGTATCGCTCGCCATCCTCGGACTGACCGATCATTTAGAAATGGAAGATCTGAACGATAGCCAGACGATCCACCGCATTGTCGAGTCGACCAAGCTGGCGTTTGGTTTGCGTGACCGCTTCATTACCGATCCCAGAATGATGACGCAGGATGTTCAGGCGCTGCTGGAAAACGATGCGCTCGGTGCACTCGCGCGGCAGATCGATACCCGCCAGGCCGCGCCGTGGGGCGAAGGCAAGGGCCCCGGCGATACCGTCTGGATGGGGGTATGCGATAGCAGCGGCCTGTGCGTCTCTTTCATTCAAAGTATTTACCACGAATTTGGCAGCGGCGTGGTATTGCCGGGAACCGGCGTGCTCTGGCAGAACCGCGGTGCGTCATTCAGCCTCGATCCCACGCACCTGTTGGCATTGGAGCCAGGTAAACAGCCTTTTCATACGTTAAACCCCGCCGCCGCACGTCTGTCCGATGGCCGGACGATGGTCTACGGTTCTATGGGAGGAGATGGGCAGCCACAGACGCAGGCGGCCCTCTTTATCCGCCATGTCCAGCAGGGACTGCCGCTGCAACAGGCGATTACCGCCCCGCGCTGGCTGCTGGGCCGAACCTGGGGACAAGCCTCAGATACCCTGAAGATCGAAGATCGTTTTAAACCCGCCACCGTCGATGCCCTGCGCCAACTGGGCCACGACGTCGAGCTATTGGGCAGCTTTAGTGAAACGGTCGGCCACGCCGGTGCCATCGTGCGGCACACCAACGGCATGCTGGAAGGTGCTTTCGATCCACGCAGCAACGGCAGTGCGGCAGGCTTCTAATCATAAATCAACCGGGAGAGCACCCCATGACGACAACCTCTATCGATAGCGACACGCTGGCCGCCTATCTTCAGCACATGGAAGCGTTGCTGGCGCTGCAACTGAGTCAGGAACGACATCAGGAGCTGTTAGTGCAGTTCAGCCGCATCCACGCCATGGCGCAACCGCTGATGGCTTTTCCTCTTGATGAGCATCAGGAAATCGCCGGGGTGTATACGTTATGAGTTTATACGCCACACATGCGTCCTCATCGCTATCTATCCGGCAGATTCAGCAAGGTTTACAGGCTGGCACGCTCTCCGCCAGAGAGCTTGCACAACAGGCGCTGGACGCAATTGAGCAGGCTAACTCCACCATCAATGCCTACACCCATGTCACCGGCGAACGCATGTTGGCAGAGGCTGAGCACATCGACGCGTGCCGCCAACGCGGTGAAACCTTACCGGCGCTGGCCGGCGTGCCTTACGCCGTAAAGAATCTGTTTGACGTTAGCGGTGAAACCACGCTGGCAGGCGCCGAGCTTTTCAGTCAACGCCCACCCGCCGGACAGGATGCTTTTGCCATCCGCCAGCTTGCCAGTCAGGGCGCGCTGCTATCCGGCATGTTAAACATGGATGCCTATGCCTATGGCTTTACCACCGAAAACAGCCATTACGGCCCCACGCACAACCCGCGTGATACACAACGTATTGCCGGAGGGTCGTCTGGGGGATCGGCGGCCGCGGTAGCGGCGGGACTGGTTAACTTCACGCTGGGTAGCGACACCAACGGTTCAATCCGCGTACCATCATCGCTATGCGGTATTTTCGGGCTAAAGCCGACGTTTGGCCGTTTATCGCGCCACGGTAGCCACCCGTTTGTCGCCAGCCTCGACCACATCGGCCCCTTGGCGCGCCGCGTAGACGACCTGGCGTTAGTGTTTGATGCATTACAAGGTTACGATGAGAAAGACCATTTTCAGGCCGAACGCGAAACGCAGCAGACGACCACACAATTAGAAGCAGGCAGCGACGGATTGCGCTACGCGGTGCTGGATGGCTATTTCTCCACGTGGGCCAACGAGGAGGCCAACGCCGCCGTTCGTCAGATCGCACAGTCGCTGGGCGCACAGGACAACCTGACACTAACCGATGCCGCGCTAGCACGCAGCGCCGCCTTTATTCTGTCAGCCAGCGAAGGAGGAAATCAGTATTTACCCGCCTTGCAAACTCATCCTGAACGCTTCGAGCCGCTGTCTCGCGAACGCCTGCTGGCTGGCGCGATGATTCCCTCCGCCTGGTATGTGCAGGCCCAGCGTTTCCGTCACTATTTTCGTCAACAGGTGCTGGCATTGTTTGAACACACAGACCTGCTGATCGCGCCAGCAACGCCCTGCTCCGCCACGCTCATTGGACAGGAAACCATGCGCATTAATGATACCGATCTGCCCGTCCGCGCCAACATGGGCATGCTGACACAACCGATCTCCTTCGTCGGGCTACCGGTCGTGACGGTGCCTGTTACAACCGCTAGCGGCCTACCAATCGGCGTACAGATTATTGCCGCACCGTGGCGCGAAGATTTGTGTCTGCGGGCGGCGTGGGCGCTGGAGCAGCAGGGAATCACCTATACCTTATGAGGAAAGAAAATATGTTACCTGAGGATATTAACCAGCCGGATGTGCTGGCTGACGTGACCGAAGCGTTCTATCGCTACGAAAAAGCCTTAACCGGTAATGACATTGCAGTACTGGATGAACTGTTCTGGCACGATGAAAAAACGGTGCGCTATGGCGCAGGAGAAAACCTGTACGGGATCGAGGAAATCCGCGCCTTTCGCCTCGCCCGTCCTTCTGCTGGTCTGGACAGAGACTTACGTAATACGGTCATCACCACCTACGGACATGATATGGCCGTCGCCAGCACGGAATTTACCCGCGCAGGCAGCACGAAGATCGGCCGCCAAATGCAAACCTGGGTAAAAATGCCTGAAGGCTGGCGCATTGTCGCCGCCCACGTCAGTCTGATGAGCGAGTGAAGACGATAAAAGACACAAGCAAAGTCCGTATGTGCTTGTGTCAGTTACCCGTCATCGGTTTATCGGCTTGGTTAGGTGCGTCTGACGCCAGATAATATTTGCCATCTATAAGCACATATTCACCTGAAGCCAGTTTGCGCTTATCACATCACACGCCGTCATTTGCAATATTTTCCCCAAGGCGAACAATGCCTGTTCCTGAAGACGTAATGTCGTAATATCGTGTGAGGATGACATAGCCTCTCCTGTCTGAACCAAGGCGATTAAATGACCGCATACCAGAGATACGAATGTTAAATCTGCTTTTCCCTGCCAACCCCAGCAAGCCATCATATAAATCCGTGAGATCAATTTCCCTTTTTCCCGAAAGATCGGGAGCGGCGCACCAATAATAAGCGACCAATAGGGAAACATTGCAGTGGTCAAAAATTGCTCTAGCAACCGACGTAATCACCTTTAGAATTTGCCCGGAATTGAGCTCAACACGCTGGTGAGCGTCCAAACGCTCTTGGTTCTCAACTTTAATCAAAAGCAAGCGTCCAAAGGCCTGCCAGGGGCATTTGAAATGCCAGGTATGTTATGTTTCTCATAATCCGTTGTTAAGCAATTCGTCCATAGATTGGAGCTTTTGGAAGCCAATGGCATATAATACCATGCCACCAACGATAAACTGGCGCATAAGCAACTCACCGTTCCCTGCATAGTCGTCGAAATCATGGTATTCCCAAATAACCATGGCTAGCTTTTCTTTAGCAAAAGTTAGGTGAGCCGATACCCAAAATACCATTTTTCGACAATGCCCTTATTTTTCTTTCTGGCATTGCCTCGCAATTATCAAAACAATTCAACACATCGAATTACAAATGGCATTATCCATGCAAAAATGACAAATATATTATTCAGAACACTCTCATTTATTGGTGGAAATTAACACTATCATTTCCCCCATTATATCTTTGCTATACTGTATAAAATACCGACAGTTATCATAAGTAAAAAATGGACTTACGTCGGCCTATTCGAGTGTCTATAAGCCAAAAATCGTGATTTATTTATCCCATTATTCGAGTAGTGAAAATCACTATAAATAGCGCCTCATCCACAATCAGAAAAGGTTATATCAACCACTCATTCAACATACCAACAACAACAGACAACGCACTGTTATAAAAAGAATCCCCTCTAAATCAAGAAATCATAAACATCAAATAAATCATTAGGATAACGAAGAAATAATCGTATTATGATTACCGGAAATACTCACCACCGCTGAGGCAATATAGCCTGAATAATTCAAGTTTCAGGAAGGCGGCACGAGAAGGACCAATTCGTCGGGAACGAATTTGACCTGCCAACGACTGGCCACCAGTGAGAGACAGAATGTCTCTCATTTCATCCCGATGAGCTTACTCAGGTAAGTGATTCGTGTGAGTGAACGCCGCCAACGCACATGCAACTTGAAGTATGACGGATATAAAGGGTTGTCTCAGAATCTGAGTATGGTAGGGTAGATTATGTTTAATCATTATCAGGGCTACGTTATAGAATTATAAACGACACAGGAAAACAATAATTTCATGGCAATTAAACTTGAAGTAAAGAATCTTTATAAGATATTTGGCGAGCACCCAGACAGAGCATTTAAACTGATTGATAAAGGCCTGAGCAAAGATCAGGTATTTGAAAAAACAGGGCTTACTGTCGGGGTAAAAGATGCCAGTCTGGCCATTGAAGAAGGCGAGATATTTGTCATCATGGGATTATCCGGTTCCGGCAAATCCACCATGGTACGCCTTCTCAATCGTCTGATAGAACCCACTCGGGGTCAGGTGCTGATCGACGGTGAGGATATCTCTAAAATATCCGATACCGCGCTGCGCGACGTACGCCGCAAGAAGATCAGTATGGTGTTCCAGTCCTTTGCGTTGATGCCGCACCTGAACATTCTCAGCAATACCGCATTTGGCATGGAACTCGCAGGCGTGCCGAAAGCGGAACGTGAGCAAAAAGCCCTAGATGCTTTGCAGCAGGTCGGTCTTGAAGCCTACGCCGCCTCTTACCCGGATGAGTTATCCGGCGGGATGCGCCAACGTGTCGGTCTAGCTCGCGCCTTAGCGAACGACCCCGATATCCTGTTGATGGATGAGGCGTTTTCCGCACTTGATCCGCTGATCCGTACTGAAATGCAGGATGAGCTGATCAAACTCCAGTCCCGTCATCAACGCACTATCGTCTTTATCTCTCACGATCTGGATGAAGCGATGCGCATCGGTGACCGAATTGCCATCATGCACGGCGGTGAAGTGATTCAGGTCGGTACCCCCGATGAAATTCTGAATAACCCAGCCAATGACTATGTGCGCACCTTTTTCCGCGGTGTCGATATCAGCCACGTGTTTAGCGCCAAAGATATCGCCCGTCGTCGCCCGGTCACCTTGATTCGTAAAACGCCTGGCGTGGGCCCGCGTTCCGCGCTGAAAATCCTTCAGGATGAAGACCGTGACTACGGTTACGTGTTGGAAGGTGGGAAACGCTTTATTGGCGTCGTCTCGATTGATTCACTGAAGCAGGCGCTGAAAGAACAGCATCCGCTGGAACAAGCGTTACTGTCCGAACCTGCTCCCGTGCCCGCAGATATGTCACTCAACGAGCTGATTTCTCAGGTCGCACAGGCTCCCTGTGCCGTCCCTGTCATCGGCGAAAATCATGAGTACATTGGCATCATTTCCAAAGGAATGTTGCTACAGGCACTGGATAAGGAAGGAGTGACCAATGAGTAAATCAACCTCAAATCTGTGGGACACCACCACAACACAAAATCAGCCTGCCGCTCAAGGCACGACCACTGAACAAGGCACTAGCGCTGCGCCAAACGATCCGTGGGCGACCAGTACACAGAATGCCCCAGTTGATTCTACATCGGTGAACGACGGCGCGATGCCAGACAGCACCACGCAGAGCGATCCGTGGTCCACCAGCGCTCCTGCTCAGGACACACCGACTAATGGCGCTGATGCCTGGAGCAACGCGCCGACGCCTGATGGTTCGGCCGATGCCGCCCATCAGGCTGCGCAATCAGGTAGTGACTGGCTGAACAATTCGGCCCCTGCGACACCCGAGCATTTCAACCTGCTCGATCCGTTTAAGGACACGCTGATCCCATTGGACAACTGGGTCACCCACGGTATCGACTGGCTTGTGCTGCACTTCAGGCCTGTTTTTCAGGGCGTGCGCGTTCCGGTCGACTTTATTCTGGGCGGCTTCCAACAGTTTCTGCTAGGGATGCCAGCCCCCATTGCCATTCTGGTGTTTTCGCTGCTTGCCTGGCAGATATCCAGCCTCGGCATGGGTGTCGCCACTCTGCTGTCGCTGATCGCCATTGGTGCGATAGGTGCCTGGTCGCAGGCCATGATCACGCTGGCTCTGGTGCTCACCGCACTGTTCTTCTGCGTGCTCATCGGTCTACCGATAGGAATCTGGCTAGCGCGTAGCGAACGGGCCGCGAAGTTTATTCGCCCGCTGCTGGATGCTATGCAGACCACGCCCGCGTTCGTCTATCTGGTGCCTATCGTCATGCTATTCGGTATCGGTAATGTGCCGGGGGTGGTGGTGACCATTATCTTTGCCCTGCCGCCGATTATTCGCTTAACCATTCTGGGGATTCGTCAGGTTCCCGCAGATTTGATCGAAGCCGCAGAATCCTTCGGTGCCAGCCCGCGCCAAATGTTGTTTAAGGTTCAGCTTCCGCTGGCCATGCCAACCATCATGGCCGGGGTTAACCAGACGCTGATGTTAGCCCTGTCGATGGTGGTGATTGCCTCGATGATCGCCGTGGGTGGTCTGGGTCAGATGGTATTGCGCGGTATTGGCCGTCTGGATATGGGTCTGGCTGCCGTCGGCGGTGTCGGGATCGTCATTCTGGCGATTATTCTTGACCGTCTGACTCAGTCTCTGGGACGCGATCGCCGCAGCAAGGGCAACAAACGCTGGTATGTCAGCGGCCCGATTGGTCTGCTGACCCGTCCTTTCATCAAGCAATAACAATAACGCTCGTCCCGTTTGTCTGGCACACATCAGACAAACGGCGACATTCACTATTCGTTTTATCCGCAATATTAATTTTATCTATACCCTAAATAATTCGAGTTTCAGGAAGGAGGCAAGCGAGGGAATCCCGATGAGCATACTCAGGTAAGTGATTCGGGTGACTGGCAAATCTTCCCAGGGCAGATCTGAACGCTGCTTGCAGCGGCCCCTGCGGGCTGAGGAATCCCCAGAAAACAAGACAGGCATAGAGTTTTATGATCTACTGATT
>NZ_JBJXVK010000030.1:0-63573 GCF_046159765.1 Pectobacterium artocarpous | reverse complement strand
GCAACAACTCGTTGCAAGGATGTTTACCCCAAACCTGATTTATTCAACAAAGCCTGTTTTAGATCTAACTTCGCCAAGAAAAGAAATTACAGTCACTAGTTTTGAAGGTGATCAGGTTGAAGATATATTAAACTACGTTAATCTTCTTGAAATCTTGTCCAAAGAATTATCAAAGCCTATATCACCTGATAAGTCCATGATCGATTACTTACCAACTCAGTTTTTATGTGAATTTATAAAATCTATAGGAAACTGTGATGGTATTATTTTCAATAGCTCTTTTGGCAATGGATTGAATTATGTATTTTATTCGCAAGATAGTTTCATTATAACTGATCCTGAATTATATAATGTTACACGTACTACTCATGCCTACATTAAAATTGAAAATAACTAATCTCTTGCCAAACACAATTTTGGGATAAATATGGGGTATATGGAGCAAGTATATACCCGTCATACTTCAAGCTGCTTGTGCGTTGGCTGCCCTTACTCACCCCAGTCACTTACCTGAGTAAGCTCCTGGGGATTCGTGCGGTTGCCGCCTTCACGCAACTCGAATTATTTAGGGTATAGCTTTAACTAAAATATTCTTGCGCCCTCCAAAACTCTGTCGTATTTTTGACCATGAAAACCTGCTGTCGATGACAGCCACCAATGTTTCCAGTATCGGGATGATACGAGTGACCTGTGAGAAACGCCTTCGGGTGGTCACACTGCCAAAGTCATAGGAATGGAGCGTGGTCTGAGACTGACGCCTTCGGGCGACCACAAACACTTCCGTAGCCTGCAAGGAAGAACGCGCACAGTAGCGTGTGGTAAATCTGCCAGCCTTTGGAAGCAGATATCACCAGGTAGTTTGAACGCCGTTGCGAGCGTGGTGATGAAGGTCCGTTTTGACTACTTTACTTCAAGCCCAACATTGCTGTGGGCTTCACTATACCCAGCCAGAGAGCGGTTTACATACCGTAGGAGACTGGCCGTAGCTGCAACGTTTATCGTTGTGGTGATTTCACTTCATAGGCGGCTTAAACAGCGCTTATTCTCGTAAGTTCGCGTTATCTCGCGACTTCGATTTTACTCGTCTCAATTATTTGCGTCTGCGCGTGTGAACGTGCTGGCTGCGCGTTGCTATGCCTTCAGGCATCTGCTACGCGCCTGCCGGCAACGTCTGCACCGGCGTCACTTTTTCCGTGTCAGCGGATGAAAGTGACGCCGCAGCCGAAGACCCCATCAGCCCCTGAGACATGCACCTCAACTACTGCGTCATGAATCTGACACACCCGTTTGTGCCGGACTGACCGCTTTTTTACAGGAGATTGAACCGATACCGAGGCAGGCTTAACCGCCTGAGAGGAAATCCTGCAACCGCAGGCGGCCGCACCGAGTGCCTAGCCGACACCTCCCAAGACCTCAACTGCTGTCCGCTCTGGCGCACAGGTATCGTTCAAGGCAGGTCAATTGCGATTGTTTCTGCCCTTTCCCATGCGCCAGAGAAAAGCATCCAGTTGAATTATGAGAGGTAAGTTGCATGAGTAAATTAAGTCGTGAAATGACCACGCTGGCGAAACAGGCTGGCGGGAGCTACAAGACGGTTCATGATCGTATCCGCATCATGGGCAGGCTGTGCCGTCACCTGCTGGCGCTGAATATTCAGGTGCGTGACGTTAAGTATCTCAAAGCCAGACATATCGAAAGTTATATCGCCGAACGGCTGTTACAGCAGATCGCCCTTCGTACCCTGCACAACGAAATGGCGGCGCTGCGCACGGTGTTTAAGCAGGGAGGACGGGAAAAGCTCGCCGTTTCTGATCGCCTGACCAACAACGCGTTGGGGCTGAGTGGCGCAAGCCGTGCCGGGACAAAATTCGCTATCCCGGATGAGCGCTATCAGGCTGTTCTGCTTGCGGCGCAACAACGCGATAAAGGGCTGGCCTGCGCACTTCAGCTTGCCCGGTTGCTGGGGCTGCGTTCTCAGGAAGCAGTGCAATGCGCCAGTTCATTGAAAACGTGGGAAAAGCAGCTTGAGCGCCGTCAACAAACGCTGACTGTGGTGTTTGGCACCAAAGGTGGTAGGCCGCGCGAAACCCGGATTATCGATCGTGAAGCGATTCAACGGGCAGTGAAAGCGGCACTAGAGGTGGCTGAAGCGCATAACGGCAGGCTGATCGATAAACCCGACCTGAAAACCGCCATGAACTTCTGGCGCACGCAGACCACCCGCTTAGGGCTGACCGGCTACTACTCCCCGCACAGCCTGCGCTACGCATGGGCGCAGGATGCCATGCGCTATTACCTGTCACAGGGCTTTTCCCGCAGTGAAGCCAGATCATTAACCTCTATGGATCTCGGCCACGGTGATGGTCGGGGGCGCTATGTCGAGCGGGTTTACACCCGGAAGGAGGATTGAACATGACGGATAACACGTTGATTCGCTTATCGGGTGTGATGAAAAAAACCGGCCTCAGGAAGTCATGGATTTACCTGCTGATGAAGCAGGGGGACTTCCCTCAGACGGTCAAAATCGGCGCTCGCTCGGTAGCGTGGGTGGAAAGTGAGGTGAATGACTGGATCGCGGCACGTATTAGCCAGCGCGGGGAGGCTAAACCATGATGCATTGTTATTTTTTTCTGGCGGGCAATTTACGATATACTGCTGATGCTGCGGCAAAATCCGCAGCCGGAATTGGCGTTCCGAACAAATGTCTGGTGCCTGAATATGCGTGTTATGCGCATTGCTGTTCAGGCACGCATCGAGCCGTACCTGCAATGGTGGCTCGTGCGGGGGCTCCGCAAGGAGCGCCGGTAGCCAGACTGTCCGGTAACGCCAACCCCGTACGGGCTACCACCCTTGAGGTTGGCGTCTCTGGTGGTAGCTGTCTAAGAAGCTACAGTCTGGAGGCTGCCTTATGGCTACGATCCTTCCCTTTCTCTACCCGCAATCTTTCTTTTTTTCTGCGGGGGTACATCATGTATGACCCCACTCCCCTGACGTTAGAAGAACTCGTCGATCACTGTCGGGCGCTGGCCTACGCCATCATTGAACTCGACAACGCGCTCGCGAAAGAGCTGCTGATCTTTATCCTGTGGGAACGTCTGAACCAGTTGAATGACACGCTGCAAGCGGAGGTGGCTGACGATGAGTAAATTCGTTTCAGACATTACCGCACAGTCGCGCCACCGCTGGCGTGCCATTCTGTCTGCACTGGCTATTCCGGTGCCTTACGGCGGTAAACATGGCGCTTGTCCTGCCTGCGGCGGCAAAGATCGCTTCCGCTTTGACGACAAAGAAGGACGGGGAACGTGGTTTTGCAATCAATGCGGTCATGGTGATGGCCTTGACCTGGTCGCACGGGTGAAAAACTGTGGCCTGTCAGATGCCGCAAAACAGGTGGCCGCGCTGACGCTCCCTGCCTCAACTGCGCCAGCCAGGGAAAAAGCTGCTGAGCGCCCGGCGTTGGCCGATAAAATCAAGCAGATGCTGACCCATTCAAGGAACGGCAAAAGCGCCTACCTGAAAGCCAAAGGGTTCTCTATCGTGCATGCCCGCCTGACCGCACAGCAAAAAATGCGTATCGGCGGCGTGTTGTTTGATGAGGGAAGTCTGCTGCTGAAGCTACATCGCGTTTCCGGCGAACTGATCGGTGCACAGTTGATCAACGACGATGGAGAAAAACGCCTGCTGCCGGGCTCACAGTTGAAAGGCGCTTTCATTGCGGTGCATTACCCGAAAGAGCCGGACACCATCGTGATCACCGAAGGGTATGCCACCGGCCTGACCATCAGCCAGATCACCACGGCGGCGGTCGTGGCGGCGGTGTCGGCCAATAACCTGATGAATGTCGCCCAAGCGCTGCGTGGCTGGTATCCCGATGCCACTATTATTCTGGCGGGCGATCATGACCTGCATGCCGACGGTTCAACCAATATCGGTAAGGAACAGGCTGAAAAAGCCGCGCTCGCGGTGGACGGCTGGGTGTCGTTACCGCCCACCACAACGCTCTGTGACTGGGATGATTACCGCCAGCAATATGGGCTTGAGGCCACTAAATCTGCGTTCAACAAACAGCGTTATCAGCCTGACACGATGTATACCCCGTTAGTGCGCACCGATTCTGCTACACCGGCCTTCAATACCGCATTACCCCTGCGCAAAGGCTCTGACGGTTTTGATACACGGCAGGACTACCTGATTAAAGGCTATCTGCCGAGTTCCTCCGTCGCCAGCGCTTACGGTGCCAGCGGCTCGTATAAGTCGTTTCTGGCGGTATCGTGGGGATGCCATATCGCCACCGGAAAACCGTGGGCAGGCAAGCCGGTGACACAGGGTGCGGTGATTTATGTTGTTGGTGAAGGTGGGATTGGCGTTCCCCGCCGTATCCGGGCATGGGAGCAGACGCTTAACGGCGGTAGCCCGATTGATGCGCTGTATCGTGTCGATTGCCCAATTTTTCCGGCCAGTCCGGAGAGCGTACAGCAGGTGATACGTGCCGCCCGCGATGTGAAAGTCGCCTCCGGTATGCCGGTTCGTCTGATTATTCTGGATACGCTTGCCCGCTGTTTTGGCGGTTCGGATGAGAACGCGGCTAAAGATATGGGCGCATTCATTCAGGGATGCGACGCGATTAAAGCAGCGACACAGGCCACGGTGCTGATTATCCATCATTCCGGTAAAGATCAGGACAAAGGAGCACGCGGCTCCAGCGCCTTCCGTGCCGCGCTGGACGTGGAATTTAACGTCAGGCGTGAAGGTGAAGGCGGCGCGTTGATCCTCAGTTGCACCAAGATGAAGGATGCGGAAGAGCCGCCGCGTCGCGCCTATGACCTGAATGCCGTCGATCTGTACGTGGACGATGATGGCGACCAGATCACCTCGCTGGTGCTGAACGATGAAGGCCGTGAAGTCAGAGAAGATGAGGCTGCCAGCGATCCCGATTTAGCCGGTATTCCACGGCTGACGGAAAACCATTTTGCCCTCTGGCAGGCTATTCGCTCTCGCACGGCCAACGGCGAAGGCTGCACCCGCTCATTAGTACGGGATGATATGCGGGCAATGGGCTTTGATGTAAACAAGAAGTTTACCCGCTGGCTGGACAAGCTGGAAAAGGATGGCCTGATCGCCTTTGAGGGTGAGCGAATTACGCCACTATCGCAACGAAATAAGGTGGGGGATTAAACGGGGGAAAGTGGGGACGAACGGATAATGAGTCCCTCTATCCGGCATTTTCCCCCACTTCCCACGCATATATAGGCGCGAAGTGGGGGAATAACTTAACTTACTAATAAATAATCATTTTTAACAGAGCCATAAAAATTAGGTGGGGGAAGCCGTGATCCCTGAGTAAGTGGGGGAAAGGTGGGGGATGTTTATGATCGCTTTCCCTAGTCACTCACCGTTCTGTGGCTACCCCTGCCTGAAAGGTGAATTGCTTCAAGACGTTCTTAAATATCCTATTTACGGTGCAATTCTTGTAACCGACCACACTGTTGTCGCATACCGTCAAAAACACATTCCGCAAGCTCTGGTGGGAATGACTCAGGCAGCAACGAAGATACACGTTCAATAACCTCAGGTGTCCTAGATATAATATCATCCATCATGGCTTCAACCTGTCGTCTACCCAGACCAGTTAATTCACCATGATTGACCCAATGCCGCCGTTGAATTCTGTACAGATGGTAATAATTACTACTACCCCGAACAGCCATTGCCAGCTTGCACTTCTGCCAGGAAATCTGGTTATTACGCGGACCAATGACCGGCCATGCCGATAAAACATCATAAAGCGGCGTAAGGTGATAGCGACCTTGTGGCTCAATAGCGATACTGAAATTTTTGGCGTGCCCATCAGTAGCCGCTATCAGCCAGAAAATAATTTGCGCCCTGAAAAACTGCGCTTTGTCCTGCTCAGCCTGTTCCGAATGACTCAGTATGGTCATAATATCGGAAATCCCCGGCCCACCATCAGACTGGTATTTTCGTAGCGGGGAAACACCCAGAGCCTGACACATATCCTCTTGTGGCAAGCGAATGATCCATTGCTGATCGCTTGACCATCTTCTGTCAAAACGCTCAACAACCAATACTTTCTGATCTTCAAACTGCGCAATCTGTGTTTTTGCAACAGGAATTCCATATTCCTTAAGGATCAAAGAACACAGCCATTCATTTTCAACCGACGTACTCATATCCGCTTGCATATTACCCACTAGCCCGAGTGGTAACTTGAAAATATGCGTCGTAGGGGTACTCCCTTCTGGCAAACACCATTGCCTTTCATGCCAGAGTAAAGCCGTTTTTTCCTGCGCACCGGCAATCGATAAACGTAAATCGTCAGTATCATCCTGCCGACCTGGCAGCAATGCCGCTGTTGTATTACGCAATATAGTGGCGATCTCAGCTTCACAAAGTGGGCGATAATTTACGGAAAATAGATCTGTGGGCTCCTCATTACCATTCAGTAACTGTATTGCGCCAACACAGTCTCTTCCCAGCTCAGCCAACAGATCAAAAGGCTCAAGGCTATCAGCGTGGTAACGCGTTGCTAAACGCCTGCGTATACCTTCGCTGTCAGGCAATAAATTATCAAAATAGTCGCGTACCACATTGCCGCGCCAAAGCTGATTACCAGGGGTGAAAAGCAAAGAAAGAGATAAAGGTCTTCCCTGTTCATCAGCGATCCATTCGGGAAGATATTGCAATCTATCTTCGCCCCGGGTCTTTTCCCAGAATCCCACTTGAATTCCATTCATCCATATTGCTAAACGCTGTTGTGTTCGAGGCATAGTGTCACCATTTTTCCCGTCTGGCGGGTGAGTCTATTGGCTTTTCTGGCTCTTCCATTGTTGAGGATGACATAGAGAAATGTACTCTTGGTCCAGAAGACAGCACCACCTCAACCCCCAGAACGGTGAGCACTTTAAACAAGCGCTCAATACTGGCACTTCCAGGGTTTGCTTCCAAACGGGCATAGGTTTGTTGTGTTACACCTAACCTTTCAGACACGTCTTTTTGCGTCAGTCCTTTAGCTTTGCGAAAGCCAATCAACAATGGGCGCAACTGATTCAAGGTTTTCAACGGATAGACTGTATTCATAAGGCACTTACCCTTATTTTAGATACTTATACATACTATAGGCTGTTTTTACATAATACACCCTATAAGCTGTAAAAACAAAAATACATCAAATAAGCTGTAAAATAACAAAACAGCTTATATGCTGTAAAAAGGTAAACTTATAATGGTGGAAAACGATCTAGTGGAAATGATACTTGGGTATTATGAGTAGCTGGAAAATCATCCACATAAGAAAGATGAGCGCCAGCCCCTCCCAAAAAAGGGGCTAGCGCGGCGCTTAATGCATAGGCTTTCGATACAGGATACGCCCTGTATTTCTATCGATTAGGCTTTCTTCAGTCTGGTGATAAACGCCTGCATATCAGAGCGATTTACAACTCGCCCTGCATCAACATCGGCAAGTCCCTGTAAGATCCTCTGATGACGCTGTTCTGCCTCTTCAATCAGAGAAGTAAGCGCTACCGTTGGTTTTTTCGTTTTTTTCATCGTTAACTCACTAATGAATCAGATATTTTTAAACTCATACGGCACCACATACCCTTCCCGATTGGCATCCAGATAATCCGCCCACCATTGCAGCATTAGCCTGCGCTCATCCAGATGTTCCGCTTTGTGGATGTAGGCAGCACGAACGCCGTTACGTTCCTGATGACTCATTTGCCGTTCTACCGCATCCCGCGACCACTGGCCGGACTCAACCAGTGCGCTACAGGCCATGGTGCGGAAACCGTGTCCGCACACTTCGGTAGTGGTGTCATAGCCCATGGTTCGTAATGCGTTGTTGACGGTGTTTTCACTCATCGGTTTAGTTGGTCGACGATCGCCGGGGAAAATCAGTTCATGAGCACCGCTGATGGCCTTAATCTCTTCCAGCAGCGCTAAAGCCTGTCGGGATAACGGCACCAGATGTTCAGAGCGCATCTTTGCGCCGCGCTGCGAATGCTTCACGCCGGGAATGGCTTCACGTTCAGCCGGTATCGTCCACATGGCACGTTTAAAATCGATTTCCGGCCAGCGGGCAAAACGTAGCTCACTGGAGCGGATAAAAACGCACAGCGTGAGTTTTAACGCCAGTCTGGTCAACGCCCGCCCTTTGTGGCGTTCAATCCTTGTCAGAAAATCCGGCAGCTTGTTCAGCTTCAACGCTGGCCGATGGGTAGCTTTTGGTGCGGCTATCGCCCCGGAGAGGTCTTGCGCGGGGTTGCGCTCTATCAGATCGTTCTGCACCGCGTAGCGCATGATATCAGTGACACGCTGGCGCAGCCGTGACGCCAAATCAAGATGACCGTTCTGTTCGACGACTTTCAGCGGCTCCAGCAGGTCTTTAGTTTTCAGGTCGGCAATATGGCGATGCCCGATAGCAGGCAGTAGATTTCGTTCCATATCGCGCCATACCCGTCCGGCGTGCGTTTCTGACCACCGGTTTTGGCTAATATTTCGGTGCCAGTCCTGCGCGACCTTGGCAAAAGTATTCAACGCTTCTTGCGCCTGCTCTTTTTCTTCTTCACGCTTTTCCGTTGGGTGGATACCCTCCAACAGCAGCAATCGTATCTCATCACGCTTCTCTCTGGCCTTCGCCAGCGAGATCAGCGGATAGGCACCGAACGCAATCCGGCTTTCCTTACCTTCAAAGCGGTATTTGAGATACCAGCGCTTAGAGCCGTTAGGACTTACCAAAAGATACAGGCCGTGCGCGTCCGCGAGCTTATAGGCTTTCTCGCGGGGCTTGGCGGTACGGGCAACAACGTCGGTCAGTGCCATAATTTGGGGGTCAACTCATAATCGAAGTGAATTGACCCTTATCTTGACCCCCAAATCATCTGGATGTCAATGGACGAAAAAAGACCACTGTGGATAAAACAGACAAAAATGCAGCAAGAGAAATGAAATTAAAATCGTTATTTTACAGATAGATATGGACGTTACTGGACAATTACGGACATAAAAAAGCCACCAGAAGGTGACTTGATTTTCATACTATGGTGCGAAGGCCGGACTCATGTATAATAATAAAATATTGAATATAAAGGATAAAATTAAAATACAGATAATTTATGCCCCCTTTTGTGCCCCCATGTGATTTTTAGCTATATATCAGATAGATACAAATAAAACCTCACAAATGAGATCTATTATCATCCGCTCGGATTCGATTCCGTGCAACGGATCCTAACCGAACACACTTAATGATAACGACTCAGCCAAAATAAAAAGATTTTGCACAAAACTGTTCACCCTCTTCACCAGAGGTTTTTATTTTTAATAATCAATAGATTAATGGATGATGAGTTGGTGAATAGGTGACGAGTGACTCATCACCTTGATGGTAGGTATGCTGCATAGTAAGGAAGCCGCGAGTTTAAGACATCCGCGTTTATAGTCGGTCTTTGGCTGCTTTATAAACCTCTGAGCGTTCCCGTTTGCCCACAGCTAAAACCAGTACCACGATCTCATGTTCAAGCACTTGATACACTAAACGATATCCAGCAGAACGAAGTTTGATTTTGTAGCAGTCAGCCATTCCATGAAGTCGGTTGGCGGGAACGTGGGGATTTTGTAAAACCTCTTTCAACTTTTTGGTGAACTGCTCCCGCACGGGCGCACCCAGCTTCTTAAATTCTTTTAGCGCGTGCTGTTCAAACTCCAGCTTATAACTCATCCAGATCGACCTTCACACGTTTCCCCTTCATCCGGGAACGGGCGATTTTGGCGAGTTCAATATCTTCCTGATAGTCGGCCAGCGCCTCCCATGTTTCCGGGGAAACATAATAACCAGAGATACGGCCATTGGTGAGCACGGCTACAGGCTCGCCGTTAGCTTCTTTAAGCGCGGCATTGGGCGATTTTTTAAAGTCGCTGATACTCACGGCTGCATTCGCAAGGATAGGTTGTACGGACATAATCAGCCCCTTTTAAGTATGATATTTGATACTGAATTTAGCACTTAATCAAAAAAGCAGCAACATCACGGTATAAACGTGATGCCACAATAAAAAGATTTTTCACAAAACTGTTCACCCTCTTCACCATAGGTTTTTATTTTTACTAATCAATAAATTAATGGATGATGAGTCGGTGAACAGGTGATGAGTCACTCGTCACCCTATAGTGATATTTAATCTGCGTGTAGCTATTTGCTACACAATTGATTATGATTTCTGTATAACGATTAGCTATACAGGAGGCCTTTATGAGAACAGAGGCAAAAGAGGCACCGATCAACATTCGGGCGAAATCATCACAACGGGAACTGATAGACGTTGCCGCGAAACTGCTTTCAAAGTCACGTACTGATTTTATCCTTGAGGCTGCATGTCGTGAGGCGGAAGAGGTGCTATTGGATCAACGCCTGTTTCTGGTTGATGAATCACAATTTGATGCCTTTATTACCGCGTTAGAAAAACCTGTCGCCACCAATGAGCGGTTACAGGCGTTATTAGACAGGAAATCACCGTGGGAATAACGGCACCTGAATTATTATTACCTCAGCATGCCGTGGTTGATTTCCGAAGTTCAGAACCGTCGCTGGATGACTGGTTGAAGCGTAAGGCTCTCAAGAATCAAACCATTGGCGCATCACGCACTTTTATCGTGTGTGAATCGGGTGCCAATCAGGTTATTGGCTTTTACGCGCTGGCAACCGGCAGCGTACAGCGTCAATCCGTATCGGGCGCGTTACGGCGTAATATGCCTGATCCGCTGCCCGTATTAGTCTTGGGTCGTCTGGCGGTAGATGAACGTTACCAGCGCCGTGGAATTGGTGCGGGACTATTAAAAGATGCGGTCTTGCGTTCCCGGCAGGTTACTGAACAGGTGGGGACGAAAGCGTTATTAGTTCATGCGCTGTCTGAGGAAGCAAAAGATTTCTATCTGTATTGGGGTTTTACGCCCTCAGAAATCCAGCCCAACACATTGCTTCTACCACTCTGGTAACTTTCTCTATCCATTAAAAAACCGGCCGGAGCCGGTTTTGTCGTTGTTGGTGTCTACCTCACCGACTCACATTTGGGCAGCCAGTCGGCGTCAGATTCGTCTTTCAGCTCAAGGTTGGTCTGTATGCCCTGATTGGTTCTGCCTTTGAGATATGTCTGCCCGTACTCTGACATCATATTCGGCAGCACCTTACCAAAGGCCGTCAGGCTGATCGGCTTCTGGTGGCCGTGCGATTCCATAAAGGACAGATAGGCGTGATACAGGTATTTACGCGGGTTACGCGGCGTAATGTTGGCGTTGCCCATATACAGCCCGGTGGTGTCGCTGTGCGCCAGCAGGTAACCGCAAAAATCAACCAGCGGGTCAGCCTGCCGTTTAATTTCCAGCGCCTCAGCGGAGTGTTGCTGTGCCTGTAACAGCGTCCGGGCGTCGTTTGGCTCTTCAAAACGTTTCATCAGGTGACGCACTATCACCGCCAGTTCAGCGCGGATTTTCTCTTTCAGCTTGGGGTCGCGTTCGCTGGCCGGGATGGTTTCACCGAAGTGGATAATCACCCGGCGACGGGATACGCCGCCGCTGCGGTCACTAAAGCGCATTGGCGAGTTATTGACGGCCAGAATCACCGCCGGAATACGGGTGGAATAGGCGTCACGGTATTTCGGGTCAACCATTACCGCATCGCCGCCGGTAATCGCCTTGATACCGGCACCGTCACCGCTCCATTTTTCTTGGTCAGGCAGGACGATGAGTGAGAAGCCAATAATCGACGAGCGCTCACGGGACGATTCAATGGTATTGATAGTGGCCGCCGTGGCGTTATCGTCCCCGGCCAGCATGATGGCAATTTCCGCCAGAATACTCTTGCCGCTGCCACCGGGGCCGGTGATTTCAAGGAACAGTTGCCAGTCGTAGCAGTTCGCCAGCACCATAAACAGCGCGGCCAGAATACGCTCCTGTTTATCCGTGTGGTTTCCGGCGGCACGGGTCAGCCAGCGCCAGAAGTGTGGCGCGTTGTCGGCAAGGTTTTCCCCGGCCTTAAACGGGGTGTAATCCACATCATTGACGGTATGTAACCAGTGCTCCCGGCGATGCGGTTTAAATTCACCGCTGGCGGTATCAAACACGCCGTTACGAAAACCGATTAACCGGCGCTGGGAGGCTTCCTGCATTGGAACAATCAGTTTCAGCGTGTTTATCACACTGTCTATACCCGCTGCGGTAAAGGGTGCCTGTATCTTCTGAAACAGCGCGGCGATATCCCGGCTTAACAGACGGTGAGGCAGGACTTTCCACGCGCCGTTCTGATACTGGAAGAACGTTTCCCCGAACGCATCAATTGCCAGCGTGTCGCGGTAGTGGTCGCGTATCTTCTCCGCCTTCTCGCTGGCGCTCATGGCCTTGAATTCGGCCTCGCCCAGCGAGTCAAACGGGCTGACAGGCTCTGGTTGAGTAAACGCATGCAGATGCTGCCGGGTGGCGTCAGCGCCCTCGGCACGATACACATCATTCCAGTCACCAAATACCGGCGGCAGCGCGACACGGCCATTGACGGCAACGGCGGCTTGTTCGGCTTTGGTCTGCCCGGTGCCGTTCTCGTCCCGGTCAGCGGCTATCAGCAGCGTGACCGCGGGATGGCGGGTTTTCAGCTCACGGGCAAGGGACGGCAGGTTGTTTGCGCTGAGCGCGACATACACCGCATCGCCAGTTAACTGATGCAGTGTTAAGCCGGTAGCGTAGCCCTCGGCCAGCCAGATAACGCTGGCCGGTTTGCCGCTGAAACAGTGAAAGGCACCTTTCACCTGTCCGCCTTTTAACGTGCGCTTGTCGCCCTGTGCGTTGATAAGCTGGAGATTCACCACTTCACCCTCTGGCATGGTCAGCGGCACCAGTACATCGCCGGGCTGATAGGTAATGCCACCCACGCGCAGCGGTTTACCCTGTAGGGTGGGCACGGCCACATCCGGCCAGCCTTTGGCACAGAGATACGTGTTACCGGATTGTGTCACCGCCTCTTTCAGTTTGGCCTGTGCCTGAACTGCCGCCCGTTGCCGGGCGGCCTCGCTGTCTTCTTCATCTTGTGTTGACGCTGCCGGGCTGTCCGGCAGGTCGTCCAGCCACGCGCCTACTTTCAGGGCGGCTTCTGTCGGTGTCAGGTTCAGGACTTTTTCCACCAGATTCAGGCCGTCACCCGCGCCGCACTGGTTACAAATCCATGTGCCGCGCCCTTCCTTGTTATCGAAACGGAAACGGTCTTTGCCCTCGCACATCGGGCAGGCGGTATGCTGCCCGATAGCACCAATACGGATACCCACTGCCGGGAGCAGTTGCGGCCAGTGGCCGCTGGCGCGTTTCACTGTCTGTGTCACGGTAAGGTGTGCCATGCGTTGCCCCTTAATGCAGTGTGGTGTCGGTGTAGTCAACATCGCTCAGGTCGCCGAGCGCGTCGGGTGTATCCAGCGTGGCCGAGAGCACTTCCAGCCGTTCAGCCAGCACAAACAACAGCACCTCTTTTGCCATCGGGTTATCCAACTCAATCACGGCATGGGTTAAGGCGCGGCACTGGTCGGTCAGCTCTTCCGGGGTCAGGGGCGTATCATCAAACATGGCGTGTACTCCGCAGCGGCAGACGGCCAGCAAAAGCCAGTACATAGTCACGTGCCAGTAAACGGCGGGCGCTGATTTCATCCGGGGCGATAACGGCTTCACGGTGCGGCAAGGCGCGTAATTCAGCGCGGCGCACGGCCAGAAACAGAAAGGTAAATTGCGGGTGTGACGGGGTGAGGGTCGTAGCCATGTGGCAGTCTCCGTTGAGTAGCTAAGATAGCTACCACCGAAGTTCTCACACTTGGGTGGTAGCCCAGACGGGGGTGAGAAACCGGCCTCAACGAACACCGGCCAGCCCGAAGGCTGCCCCGCCTGAGCCACCATAATTTGGATGCAGTTACGGCGTAAAACATGCCGCATTTTATGCAGGTGTGCTAAGGCTGCGACGTAAAAAAAGACGCATGGCGCGTCTGGTGTCGCCGTTGAGTAACTCGGGTTCTCACGCCCGACTGTCGATTTTGCGACAGCAGCGAAACTATAACGCCAAAAAGCCCCGGCAGGCAAGCCGGGGAAAGGGATAAATTGCGCAGTCATGAACAGCCTCAGCAGTTGGTCAGCGCATCACCGGCACGGGATGCACAGTAACGCCGGGGCGAATCAGAGGCGGCGGGCGTCGGTGCAATGCTCAGCAGCAACGCGCCGAATCGCTGTTCACGGGCGGCAACGGTGGCCGGGTTACGGATAGCGGGAAACAGTTGGTCGCACAGGCTGAGGGCTTCCCGTTCATCGAGTGTGACTGACTGACCAGCGATAGTGAAGGTGATCATGCGTGGTTCTCCTGTTGACGGGCGGCGATACGCTCGGCCACCCAGTGATGAATTTCGGACTCAACCCACGCGACGTTCTTCCCACCCAGCGACACACGGGCGGGAAAAGCCTTGCGGCTACTCAGTTCGTACAGCGTCGAACGGGAAATGCCGGTGACGTGCAGCACTTCCGGAAGGCGCATTAAGCGCTCTCTGACCGGATGCGGTGACATCGGGGGCATAGCAGGAATGGGCGTTGGGGGTGTGGCTGACAACATGTGGCGCTACCTCGTTAATGTCCGCCCGGCTCTGGCCGGATGGCGCTGGATTTCTCTGGTAGCTCGCTATTATGTGAATATTTTCGGAGACCGCAACAAGGGGCTGTTGTGCCGTCGGTGATACAAACTGGTTAAAAATACCTCTATTTTCTCGTTTTATTGTAATGTTTAGTAATGCTTCGCAACCTGCACATGAACCAACCCGTTAAAGTGGTTAATTATTAATATTAAAACCTAAAAAAACACTCAAAAAACATGCTCGCCAGAAAAAAGGCTCAAAAAACCGGGTGAATAGTGTGAACACTCGGTGAAGAGTTTTTTATCAACTCTTCACCCCTTTATTTATTGATTTATCTATTCTTTTCTCTCAGGCGAAGAGTAGTGAATAGTTTTATAAAAGAGTTAGTTCTCAACTGAGTAAACGGCCTGCGATAGAGATTGTTTTGTGTGGGAAGTGGCACAACCAGCTCAGATAGCGGGAGTTGTGTGGTGAATTGCACAATAGCCACCAGACACTCACCCCATACAGAGAAATGACCATGACCAAAACCGTAGCGTCAATACTGAATGAACGTATCGAAAAACAACGTAACTACTACTACAACGCCAAAGCGGAATACCAGAAGGACAGCGACGCGTTACAGAACGTGATTAACGCGATTGAGAATGCCCAAAAGCAGCAGCGCGTGGAGCAGGAAAAAAGCCAGTTACTGGAAAATGACTGGCGGCAGCGCTTCCGTGATGCAGGCGGCCAAATGTCAGATGATTTGAAGTCGCTCCATTTACAACAGGTATCACACAAAGAGCTGGCGAAAGAGTATGACGGTCTGGTGGCCGCGCTGGAACTGGATAAAGCACAAGCTGAGCTGTTTGCCGCCAAAAGCGGGCTGGGTTATCAAAATGCTCACCGCTCCCTGATGCGCAGCTACGCCGCTTATGAACTAGAAATGGCGATGAAAACGATAGAGCCGCTTATCAGGGGCATGGCCTTAAAGCTTCATGCACTTTCTCTTAAATCGCACGATGAACAGGTCTATGACCATGTGAACTTCACGGCAAGCACCAATCAGATTGTGCTACAGGAAGTGACTCAGCAACTTGAAAGCCGGATGGAAAGTTATCGCTTTGACATGAAAGAAGAACCCTTGCTACAGGAAATCCGTCTCTATAGCGAATCCATTAAGAATGTGGATCAGAAATTATTGACCAGCCCAATAACAAGAATGAAAAAAGGTCAGGCTCTACGTGAACAGCGGGAGAAAGCGAAATGATGTCTTGCCCGTTCTGCGGCCATGCTGCGCATACCCGGACTAGCAAAATTTTTTCGAATAATGTGAAACGGCGTTATCACCAGTGCCGGAATATTGAATGCTCTGCCACATTCCGCACAATGGAGTCGATAGAGGAAATTATTCAGCCATCGAACCGAAAAGATTTACCGGTGCCGGATATTCCGTTATCCCCGGTCATGCAGAAAAAATATAAGCATTACTCGGCCTCAGCCCTGCGGAATTAATTAGCCAGATTATAATTTCATTACCGTGAGCATCAGGAAGTCGCCCGCCATTGCGCGGGCTTTTTTGCGAGCTTTTTTCTCTGGCTAGCGATTTTTTGACCGTGCATGCATACGGTGCATGGATTTGCATGCAATACTTACTCCCGAATCTGCCCTACAGCGCCAGTACTGACGCGGCCTGAGCGCCTCCATGCAACTGCATGAAAAGCGCTACATAAAGCGGGCAGGCGTGGCGGGGATAGCATTGCGCGCTTAGAGCTTAGAAAGGAAGCCCGCGGAGGTTTCGTTTCAAAAGTGCTTGTACACGTGGTCGTCCTCCCATTGAAGAAGTGAATTTCAACCCAGACCTATAAATTTCTGGTAGATAGAAACGTTCTTCACTAACTTGATCAGTATCTTCATATATTACCCCCAATTCCTTAAGGACATTTAAAAGTTGGAGATCCAAGCCCACTTCCAACGGTCTAAACGGAACTCTTTTATTTTCAGAGGGAATGGACTTAAGCTGCAGTGTCCATTGTTCAAGTGGACGAATTTCCTTAACCGCTTCTTCAACCTTTTCTTCGCTACAAGAGAGCAAAGATTTTCTCATAGCTTCTGGGGCTAAAACACGATCTGTCCAAGCACCGACCTTAATTCCACTCACGGAGGATTTAAGCATTTGTTCAGCGCAAAATTTTAAAAACCTAACAAGGTCTCTCGCCTGTAAACGCCCGTTCAAGTCACATAGTGCAGCGAATACCCATCTGGCGGACCCAGCCTCTTTGGAATTATCCCTGCCAAGTTTTTTACCCCATAACTTTTCTAAACTTTCTATTAAGAAATTGATTGAACCGGATTCAGCATCTTTTTCAGTAGCACCAATTAAATTTGATTTTGCACATATCCAATAAGCTAATCTTAAAAATGACTCAGATGTCCATTCCAATCTAAATTGTTGATACTTTGATGCATATTGATTGACATTTTGTTTAATTGCAGATTGCACATAGTCTGCTCGAACAAAACAAACAAAGCCAATTTTTCGTGATTGTAATTCTGCGATGGCATTCGGCAGATTTAGCAATGATCTAATTGCAGAGTTATGATTCTCATTTTTCTCAGGAGAGAAAAATATATCTTCAATCCCATCAACTAAAATAATTATAGATTTATCGATTTCATTCAAGTAATCATTAACATGTTTTAAAGTTGCTTTTTCCCCAATAATTTCTGAGCTTAGTAGCCCTGCCCAGAACAGATCCCAATTGGTGTCTGGATCAGCTAAGGCTGAATTAATTAATGTCACAGTATCATTTAGTGTTTTAGCACTTTTGGCGCTTATTAAATCTAGACATTCTGATCGTTGTTCTGCGACTATACCTCTAACATTATCGTTCAAGTTCGTGGAAGAGATCCAAGGGAGTATATGTCCATTAACATTTAACTCATTTTCACCACGAACTTTTGAAATAAACCCTCCCCAAGTTTTAGCCTTTGAAACTTGTAAATATGTAAAGGTCTTTCCTGCTCCTTTAGCCCCAATAGAGATAACATTAGGTAAAGTATCAAAGAAGTTTTTAGCAAGATTCCTTATAGGATCAATAACTAGCATATCCTCTTGGCTAGTATTTTCAGCAAATTGGAAAGATTGACAAATATTAAGCAGTCGTTTTAAAGATTCGTCATCAGCACTAGTTTTTTCAAAAGGTGAATTTTTTTCAGAGAAATTACCGACCCATGTAGAGGCACTCTCGAAAATAGTTGATCTTTTCAAAGCATTAAGTGCATCCTTGATAGAAGATAAACTCATTAAATTCTCATCAAAATCAAATTCTAATAACTCGATGCTTTGAGATATATTATCATCATCATTTATGGAAGGGTAAGCTTTATTAATTTCCTCAACAGCCATTGCGTATGCATCTAATTTACGCAATGTTTTAGTGAGCATACTTAAGACAACAGTTGGCTTATTAATATTTATTTCAGTGGAATTGATGAACTTGTCGGAATTGTTTACCTTTGACAATATTTCACTGATACCAGATATTGATTGTTTTGCAATCGTGGTAACAAAAAAATGCTCTACTCGTGGATCAAAAAGAAGTGGACTTGATAACTCACTAAATCCAGCGCGTAAATCGATAAATATGGCATCAACTTCTAGTTTTTTCCCTAACTCCCTAATTAAATCACTTAAAATATAGGGGTTGCTTGTATTCTTTGAAACAATATCTGGTGTAACAGGCATATCCATAATACCAGACAATGAAAGTGCGGATGGCAATACAAATATTTCTTTAGAATCACCGTCAATATTTATGGAAGTTTTCTTAAGTTCCTTTGTATAAAAATCTAAGGTTTTATCAAACTCTCCATTGGAATACTGAAGTGATTCCAGAAAATTAGTGAACGACACATCTCCAATATTTTCCGAATCAAGCCATAAAGTCAAACCCGGAGCTTCTAAATCCCCATCAATTAATAGTATTTTTTTAACATTATCACTTTCTATAGCTGCGCTGGCGTACGTCATTAAAGACGTGGTACGGCCTACTCCACCTTTGAAAGAATGAAAGGCACAGAATTTTGGTCCATTTTCCCATGAAATTGGTTGTTTATAATTAATATCATCAATGTAAACATGCTCTTTCCATAATGGATAAACAACTTTAACCTCACTCCTGCTTTCCGTAACCTGGATTAAATCGAAGGGATATTCTTTCTCGCCAATATCAAGTACTACGAATAAAGAATTATCCCTTTCATTCAAACCACCACCAAAAACCTCTTTCAACTCTCTTATTGCTTTGTCTTTATCACCCGTAAACTCAACATCAGCACCGGATGCATAGCATAATATTGCCGTTAAATTATGGAATTGATCTTTGTATTTAAAATTAGCTTTAACAGATCTTTCAACATCAAGCCATGTAATAAACTTACTCATAATTTAATTCCTTTTTGATAAATTCATTAAGTTGCTCCAGCTTATTTTCAAGTGCTGCGTCATCAACAACACCAATAAACTCTCCGCCATATCGCCAAGTCTGATTTATTTCGGCGGGGCCAAGTTGCCGTTGAGTTTCCTTATTACCCACGAGGCAACTTTTCATCTGCAAGGAATTAGGTAGCATAAGTGTACTATTTACTGATAACTGTATGCATAATTTATTAATATCATGAGAAAACTCATCGGCGATTGTGGAGTCCACAACTGTTTTACTATGCTTTTTCAAATAAGCAGCCTTTAGCCCGCATTCGATTGCATAGAAAAGCAATAATCTATGTGGATTTCTCCTAGGATCTACCTTAGATACACTAAAGGCATTGCGCCAAGCCCTAGTCAATTCTCTGTCTGTAAAAGGAATTTTCGCCATTTAAATCTGAAACTCCGTGTGTGGTCTTCAAGATTTGTTGCTCATAAATAAAATGTCCCACCTCTTAAGATTTCTATCAAACCCGCATACCTATAATTTTATGTGATATGAATCCTGAAACATGAGAAGAAGTTTTCATAACATTAGGTGACTTATAATTTTTTAGCAAAATCATACGGTTTAACATACCTCTCACGATTAGCATCAAGATAATCCGCCCACCATTGCACCATCAACCGGCGCTCGTCAAGATACTCAGACGTGTGAATGTATGCCGCCCGCACATTATTGCGCTCTGAGTGGCTTAGCTGGCGTTCTATCGCGTCATCGCTCCACAAGCCAGACTCACCCAGCGCACCACGTGCCATCGTTCTGAAACCGTGGCCGCACACTTCCGTCTTAGTGTCATAACCCATAGTACGCAACGCGCTATTGACCGTGTTTTCGCTCATCACCTTTTCAGGATTGTGATCGCTTGGGAAAAGTCGGGGATTGTCACCGCTCAAAGCATGCAGTTTTTCCAGTACCGCAACCGCCTGATTGCTCAGCGGCACAACATGCTCTTCTTTCATTTTCATGCCCCGATAGGAATACCTCACACCTTCAATTTCTTCTCGTTGTGCGGGAATACGCCATTCAGCGCTATCAAAATCAAACTCGCGCCACCGAGCAAAACGCAGTTCACTGGAACGGACGAACGTCAGCAGCATTAACTCCACCGCACAGCGGGTTAGTAATCGGCCACGGTAGGACGCCAGACGCGAAAGAAATTCAGGAAACCGGACAGAAGGTAAAGCGGGATAGTGACGAGCTTTAGTCGTAGTTAGCGCCCCGGCCATATCGCCAGCAGGGTTAGACTCAATGTAATCATTCTGGACAGCGTAACGCATAATCGCCGTAATACGCTGTTGGAGCCGTTGAGCGACGTCATGTTTGCCCGATGCATCCACGGCTTTGATCGGTGCCAGAAGGTGGCTGGTTTTCAGCTTACGGATATCAGATGCGCCGATTTCGGGGAAAATGTACATTTCCAAATACCGGATAACCCGCGACCGATGATAATCCCCCCAGCGCTTGTTACTGGCGTGCCACTGACGGGCGACCGTTTCAAAGGTATATGCCCCCGCGGATTCTGCCTGTACTTCTTTTTGCTCGGCTTTAGGATCAATGCCCTGAACCAGCAACTTTTTGGCTTCATCACGTTTAGCGCGAGCATCGGCAAGGGTAACTGTAGGCCAGACGCCAAAAGCTAGCCTATCCTCTTTCTTATCGATTGGACGACGGTACTTCATCCGCCAATATTTCGATCCCCGTGGGGTGATCTCAAGATACAGGCCGCCACCGTCCGCCATCTTATAGGTTTTATCTTTTGGCTTGGCAGTCTCGACTTGGCGGGCGTTGAGCTTCATTTTGGGGGCACATTTCTAATCGAAGTGGGGATGCCCCCAATTATGCCCCCTGTGGGGTCTGGATTGCAACGGATGTGCTCGGACTCTTGAGGACAAAAAAAAAGCCTTTCGGCTTTCTTTTTAGTAACTTACGGACTGTTACGGACGTTCTCGAACTATCAAATGGTGCCGAAGGCCGGACTCGAACCGGCACGTATTTCTACGGTTGATTTTGAATCAACTGCGTCTACCGATTTCGCCACTTCGGCACAGAAGTAGTATGCGGAAAACGGGTGCATTATACCGTTTGACGGCTCTCACGCAACGTTAATCCACTCCGCGTTCGGTTAAGTGCTGAAAAAATCATCTTTAGCAACGCGTTATGGCTACTTCGCCTTCAATATTGAGTGATGTGAATGGTGCTGAAAACAATTTTTCGCGCACAATTAAAAGCGCCGAGGGGAATCCACACGACGCTTTTTCTGGTTTAGCTGGCGCTATCGGCGTTTCAGCAGTAGTGCCACGCTGATAATCAGGAATACAGCGCTCGGCAAGATAGCCCCCAGGATCGGGGGGATGCCGTAGACCAGGCTGAGCGGGCGGAAAATCTCATTCAGCAGGTAGAAGAGGAAGCCAAAGCTGATACCGATCACGATACGTGACCCGGCAGATACGCTGCGCAGCGGGCCGAAGATGAAAGAGACCGCCATGAGCATCATCACCGCGACTGAGACCGGTGCAAAGATTTTGCTCCACATGTTCAGTTGGTAACGGTTCGACTCTTGTCCGCTTTGTTTCAGGTACTTGGCGTAATCATGCAGCCCACGGATCGACAGCGCATCAGGCTCCAGAGCCACCACACCCAGCTTATCGGGCGTCAGGTTGGTTTTCCATTCACCGCTAAGCGTCTGGCTACCGCCAATCTGTTTGCCGTCACTCAAATCAGACTCATCAACCTGCGAAAGCCTCCAGACATTCCGGTCATCTTCAAACTCGGCGGAAGCCGCATAGCGTACAGAAAGCAGTTTGTTGCTATCGTCGAAGTGGTAGATGTTGACGCCAGACAACTCTTTATCACCCGCTACCCGTTCGATATAGATAAAGTCATTGCCGTCCTTCGCCCACAACCCGCCCTGCGTAGAGATCATCGACCCACCGGAGATCATCTGAGAACGATAGTTACGCGCCATCTGTTCTCCCTGCGGAGAAACCCATTCGCCAATCGCCATCGTCAACAGCACCAGTGGGATCGCGGTTTTCATCACGGCAGTCGCAATCTGCAAGCGGGTAAAGCCGGAAGCCTGCATCACCACCAGTTCACTACGGGTCGCGAGCTGGCCGAGGCCGAGCAACGCACCAAGCAGCGCTGCCATCGGGAAGAAGATCTCAATATCTTTGGGTACGCTGAGCAGCGTGTACAGTCCTGCACCCAGCGCCGAATACTCGCCCTGCCCCACTTTACGCAACTGGTCGACAAACTTGATGATGCCGGAGAGCGACACCAGCATGAACAGCGTCGTCATGATGGTGGTGAAAATCGTTTTGCCGATATAGCGGTCTAATACACCAAACATCAGGCCGCTCCTTGTGTTTTAAGACTACGAGGCTTAATGCGGGCGCGTACTTTGCGCATCGGCACGGTATCCCAGAGGTTAAGCATCACCGCGATACCGAAATACATCAGGTTGGTCAACCAGATCCACACCATCGGATCGATTTTTCCTTTACTGGCGTTAGAACGCAGCGAGCTTTGCAGCAGAAAGAAGATCAGGTATAGCAGCATCGCGGGCAGCATGCTCAGCACCCGGCCCTGACGTGGATTCACCACGCTTAACGGCACCACCATGATTGCCATGATCAGCACAGACAGAATCAACGTCAGCCGCCAATGGAACTCTGCGCGCGCATCATGCGCATCCGAATGCCAGAGCGTTCGCATATCCATTTGCTGCACGTCGCTATTATTTAGCGTCACGGTTTGGTGACCGATCACGGCCTGATAGTTGGTGAAATCCGTGATACGGAAATCACGCAAAAGCGCCGTGCCTTCATAACGTGAACCGTTATCCAGCGTCACGACCTGCGCACCGTCCTCGTTTTGCTTCATATGACCGCGATCGGCCACGACGACCGAAGGCCGCGCGTTCCCGCTGGGACGCAGTTGTGCCAGAAAGACATTCTGAAACTCCGAGCCTTTAACATTGCCGACAAACAGCACTGCGTTGCCACCCTGCGCAGACTGGAACTGCCCTTCTACCAACGCCGCCATGCCGGGGTTCGCCTTTGCTTCCGCCAGTACTTCTTCCTGATGCCTGGACGACCACGGGCTGAGCCACATGACGTTAATGGTGGCGATGATCGCGGTGAACACCGCCAGAGCCAGCGCGGCTTTCAGCAAGACGCGTTTGCCCAGCCCGCAGGCGTGCATGACGGTGATCTCACTTTCCGCATAGAGGCGGCCAAACGTCATCAATACGCCAAGAAACAGGCTTAATGGCAGGATAAGCTGCACCATCTCTGGCACACCCAATCCCAACAGGGAGATAACCAAATTTGTCGGGATTTCACCATCAACAGCGGCGCCCAATATCCGTACTAATTTCTGGCAAAAGAAAATCAGTAACAGAATGAAAAGGATGGCCAGTTGGCTCTTAAAGGTTTCCCGTACCAGATATCGAATGATGATCACGCTTAATTACGCCTGTGAAAACTTGTCTTTTTGCAGGAAAATCGATAGTTTCTTCGCTAACGCGCCATTTATACTCATTTTTGGCAGCCCTCTTAGCTAAAACGGTATTACAACACACTGCGTTTGAGCTGTTGTATCAGAACCTGCTTATAGTCACCAAAACAGGTTCGCTACGCCGTTAAGATTAACACAGGTTATGTTAACGCAACGGCGGGAAAGTATTACGGAGTGTCACATCTTAGCCGTTGCCCCCGCCTTTGTCTTTAAGATTCAGGAGAATACATGGAGTTCAGCGTAAAAAGCGGTAGCCCGGAAAAACAACGCAGTGCCTGCATTGTCGTCGGCGTGTTTGAACCGCGTCGTCTGTCCCCTATTGCCGAACAACTCGATAAAATCAGCGACGGCTACATCAGCGCGTTGCTTCGCCGTGGTGAATTAGAAGGCAAAGTGGGGCAATCACTGCTCTTGCACCATGTACCTAACATTCTTTCCGAGCGCATTCTACTGATTGGCTGCGGTAAAGAGCGCGAGCTTGATGAACGCCAGTACAAGCAGGTAATTCAGAAAACGATCAACGCCCTGAACGAAACGGGTTCGATGGAAGCGGTCTGCTTCCTGACCGAACTGCATGTGAAAGGCCGTAATACCTACTGGAAAGTACGTCAGGCGGTCGAAACCGCAAAAGAAACGCTCTATACCTTCGATCAGCTTAAGAGCAATAAGGTCGAACTGCGCCGTCCGCTGCGCAAAATGGTGTTCAACGTGCCAACACGCCGTGAACTGACCAGTGGTGAACGTGCGATTCAGCACGGTCTGGCGATTGCAGCAGGCATCAAAGCCGCGAAAGATCTCGGCAACATGCCGCCAAATATCTGTAATGCCGCCTATCTGGCCTCGCAGGCGCGCCAGTTGGCTGATACCTATAGTCAGAACATCATCACACGCGTGATTGGCGAACAGCAGATGAAAGAGCTGGGCATGAATGCTTATCTGGCCGTGGGTCAGGGATCGCAGAATGAATCGCTGATGTCCGTGATCGAATATAAAGGCGATCCGAACCCGGAGACTCGCCCGATTGTGCTGGTAGGTAAAGGGCTGACGTTTGATTCCGGCGGTATCTCCATCAAGCCTGCCGACAGCATGGATGAAATGAAATACGACATGTGCGGCGCGGCCACGGTCTACGGCGTGATGCGCATGGCGGCCGAACTGGCGTTGCCGTTGAACATCATCGGCGTGCTGGCAGGTTGTGAAAACATGGTCGATGGGCGCGCTTACCGTCCGGGCGATGTGCTGACCACAATGTCCGGCCAAACGGTAGAAGTGCTGAACACCGATGCGGAGGGCCGTCTGGTTCTGTGTGATACGCTGACCTACGTTGAGCGCTATGAGCCGGATGTCGTCATTGACGTCGCGACGCTGACTGGCGCGTGCGTGATTGCGCTGGGGCACCACATCACCGGCTTGATGGCGAACCACAATCCGCTGGCGCACGAGCTGTTGAGCGCGTCCGAGCAGTCTGGCGACCGCGCATGGCGTCTGCCGCTGACCGACGAATTCCAGGAACAGTTGGAGTCCAATTTTGCCGATATGGCGAACATCGGTGGTCGTCCGGGCGGCGCAATAACCGCAGGCTGCTTCCTGTCGCGATTTACGCGTAAGTACAGTTGGGCGCATCTGGATATCGCGGGCACCGCCTGGCGTTCCGGCAAAGCCAAAGGAGCTACGGGGCGCCCGGTCGCGCTGTTATCACAGTTCCTGCTTAACCGCGCTGGGCAGAACGACGTAGAATAGCGTAGCCAACGCACATGCAACTTGAAGTATGACGAGTATAATCGGGCCGGATATTCCGGCCCTTATCAATAGTGTAAACAATGAAAAACGCAACGTTCTATCTTCTCGAACACGACAGCAAAAGCGGTGAGCTCAGCGCCCATGAGGCACTGGCCTGCGATCTGGCGGCAGAACGTTGGCGAGCAGGAAAGCGCGTGCTGATTGCTTGTGAAGACGAGCAGCAGGCCATCCGACTGGACGAGGCGCTGTGGCAACGCGACTCTAATGCGTTCGTGCCGCATAATCTGGCAGGCGAAGGGCCGCGTCACGGGGCACCGGTCGAATTGGCCTGGCCGCAGCGGCGTGGCAATGCACCACGGGATCTGCTAATCAACCTATTACCGCAGTTCGCAGATTTTGCCACCGCTTTCCATGAAGTGATAGACTTTGTCCCTTACGAAGAATCCTTGAAACAGTTGGCGCGCGACCGCTATAAAACCTATCGCAGCGTCGGCTTCCAATTGACCACGGCTACGCCGCCAACTCACTGAATTTTGAGCATAATGGAAACGAAATATAACCCGCAAGATATCGAGCAGCCGCTCTACGAACACTGGGAAAAGCAAGGCTACTTCAAGCCGCACGGCGACACGAGTAAAGAAAGCTTCAGCATCATGATCCCGCCGCCCAACGTCACCGGCAGCTTGCATATGGGTCATGCTTTCCAGCAAACCATTATGGATACGTTGATCCGCTACCAGCGCATGCAGGGCAAAAATACCCTGTGGCAGGCGGGTACTGACCACGCTGGTATTGCCACGCAGATGGTCGTTGAGCGCAAGATCGCCGCAGAAGAAGGCAAAACGCGCCACGATTACGGCCGTGAAGCGTTCATCGACAAGATCTGGCAGTGGAAAGGCAAATCCGGTGGCAACATTACCAATCAGATGCGTCGTCTGGGCAACTCCGTTGACTGGGAGCGCGAGCGTTTCACCATGGATGAAGGCTTGTCCAACGCGGTGAAAGAAGTGTTCGTCCGTCTGTATAAAGAAGACCTGATTTACCGCGGCAAGCGTCTGGTGAACTGGGATCCGAAACTGCGCACCGCAATTTCCGATCTGGAAGTCGAAAACCGCGAAGTGAAAGGGTCAATGTGGCACCTGCGCTACCCGTTGGCCGATGGTGTGAAAACCGCCGACGGGAAAGACTATCTGGTCGTCGCGACTACCCGCCCGGAAACCATGCTGGGTGATACTGGCGTCGCCGTTAACCCGGAAGATCCGCGTTATAAAGATCTGATCGGCAAAGAAGTGATCCTGCCGCTGATTGGCCGCCGTATTCCGATCGTCGGTGATGAACATGCCGACATGAAAAAAGGCACTGGCTGCGTGAAGATCACGCCAGCGCACGACTTCAACGACTACGAAGTTGGCAAACGCCATCAGTTGCCGATGGTCAATATTCTGACGTTCGACGGCGATATCCGTCAGAGCGCCGAAGTGTTTGATACCAATGGCGAAGCCAGCACGGTTTACAGCAGCGACATTCCGGAAGCCTTCCAGGGTCTGGAACGTTTTGCCGCGCGCAAAGCGCTCGTCGCCGCATTCGATGAACTCGGCCTACTGGAAGAGATCAAGGCGCACGATCTGACCGTGCCTTACGGCGACCGTGGCGGCGTTGTCATCGAACCGATGCTGACCGATCAGTGGTACGTACGTGCTGCCGTGCTGGCAAAACCAGCGGTGGAAGCCGTGGAAGATGGCCGCATTCAGTTCGTGCCAAAACAGTACGAAAACATGTACTTCAGTTGGATGCGTGACATTCAGGACTGGTGTATCTCCCGTCAGCTGTGGTGGGGTCACCGTATCCCAGCCTGGTACGATGCGAACGGCAACGTCTATGTTGGCCGTACCGAAGCGGAAGTGCGTAGTGAAAACCACCTCGCGGATGATGTCGTTCTGAATCAGGACGAAGATGTACTGGATACCTGGTTCTCATCCGGGCTGTGGACATTCTCCACGCTGGGCTGGCCGGAGCAAACGCCGGATCTGAAAGCGTTCCATCCAAGCAGTGTAATGGTCAGCGGTTTCGACATCATCTTCTTCTGGATTGCCCGCATGATCATGCTGACCATGCACTTCATCAAAGATGAAAACGGCAAACCGCAAGTGCCATTCCACACCGTCTATATGACCGGCCTGATCCGTGATGAGGAAGGCCAGAAGATGTCCAAATCCAAAGGGAACGTCATCGACCCGCTGGATATGGTGGACGGTATTTCACTGGAAGCGCTGCTGGAAAAACGTACCGGCAACATGATGCAGCCGCAACTGGCGGAAAAAATCCGCAAACGCACCGAGAAGCAGTTCCCGAATGGCATTGAGCCTCACGGTACGGACGCCCTGCGCTTCACGCTGGCGGCGCTGGCTTCTACTGGCCGTGACATCAACTGGGATATGAAGCGTCTGGAAGGTTACCGCAACTTCTGTAACAAGCTGTGGAACGCCAGCCGTTTTGTGCTGATGAACACCGAAGATCAGGATTGTGGTTTTGGCGCAGGCGAGAAAGTGCTGTCGCTGGCTGATCGCTGGATTCTGGCGGAATTCAACCGTACGGTGAAAGCCTATCGCGAGGCGCTGGACGGCTATCGCTTTGATATTGCGGCGGGGATTCTGTACGAATTCACCTGGAACCAGTTCTGCGACTGGTATCTGGAGCTGACGAAGCCCGTGATGAACGGCGGTTCGGAAGCGGAACTGCGCGGTACGCGCCATACGCTGGTTACCGTACTGGAAGCGTTGCTGCGTCTGGCGCATCCAATTATTCCGTTCATTACCGAAACCATCTGGCTACGCGTTAAAGCACTGAAAGGTATTAGTGCCGACACCATCATGCTGCAACCGTTCCCAGAGTTCGATGCTGCGCAAGAAGATACGCTGGCGCTGAACGATCTGGAGTGGATCAAACAGGCGATTATCGCGGTGCGTAATATTCGTGCAGAAATGAATATCGCACCAGGTAAACCGCTGGAGGTCTTACTGCGTGCCCCCACAGCTGAAGCCCAGCGTCGTGTAGAAGAGAACCGTAGCTTCATTCAAACGCTGGCGCGTCTTGAAAGCATTACGCTGCTGCCTGCGGGCGACAAAGGTCCGGTTTCCGTCACTAAATTGATTGATGGCGCTGAGCTGTTAATCCCGATGGCGGGTCTGATCGACAAAGCGGCAGAGCTGGATCGTCTGGCGAAAGAAGTGGCGAAAATCGAAGCCGAGATTGGCCGCATCGAAAGCAAGCTGTCCAACGAAGGCTTTGTGGCGCGCGCACCGGAAGCGGTTGTCGCCAAAGAGCGTGAAAAACTGGACGGCTACGCCGTAGCGAAAGCCAAACTACTGGAACAGCAAGTGGTCATCGCTGCGCTGTAAGCGCTAACCGATTTTCAGCCGTAATAGGGTAAGTACAAAGGCCTCGTTGCAAAACGGGGCTTTTTATTTTTGCTCGAATAAAAAGTCTTTCAATTACAATCTATTCACTTCGCACTATGCAGGAATGGAGTAACACAATGAGCAACACGAAGCATGATGATGTCAGCAAATTTCTGAGCTACGTTTTACGGCACAAGCCCGAAGCCATTGGACTAACCTTGAACAGTGAAGGATGGGCAAATATTGCCGAACTGATTCGCTGTGCGGTAAAAGACGGGCGTATGCTAACCAGAGAAGTGATTCAATCCGTCGTCGGTAACAGTGACAAAAAGCGTTTTTCTATTTCAGCAGATGGGTTATCAATCCGCGCAGCACAGGGACACTCGTCAACGCAGGTCGATATGCGTTACGAGCCCAAAGTCCCACCCGAGTATCTTTACCACGGCACAGCAACCCGATTTATCGATTCAATCAATCAGCAGGGTTTGCGTCCCGGTTCACGTCAGTATGTGCATTTGTCTGCCGATGAGGTGACAGCGATAACCATCGGCCAACGGCATGGCAAGCCCGTGGTACTAAAAATAAAGACGCGGGAAATGCATCATCAGGGGTTCATTTTTTATCAGGCGGATAACGGCGTCTGGCTAACGTTAACGGTTCCCGTGCCGTTTATCGATTCCACACCATTTATGGATTGATGAGTGCGTACATGAATCGCCTGTCTTCGCTGCCCAACCAGCATGAGAGAAAACAGGCGATGGCGATCGGTTAACGATTAGCGGGCATCGGCCAGTGCAATGCTCTGGCGCAAGCCGGGCAGCACATTATCAATATCCATGTTTTCTCTTGCGATCTGGAAACGGGAAACAGACTGTTGCAGGTTAACAACCTGTTCCTGAAGCGCATTCGCCGAGGTTGCCACTTCTGATACCAATGATGCGTTCTGCTGCGTCACCCCATCCATCTGATTGATGGCGATATTGACCTGCGAAATGCCGCGGCTCTGCTCGCTGGAAGCGAGCGTGATCTCATCCATGATATCGACCACTTTTTTCACATCCATCAGTACTTCGTCCATAGTATTGCCGGCGACCTCAACCAGACCCGCGCCCTTTTCAATACGGCTGAGAGAATCATCGATCATGGTACCGATCTCTTTCGCTGCCGTCGCACTGCGGGCAGCCAGCATCCGCACTTCGGAGGCCACCACCGCAAAGCCTTTACCGTATTGACCCGCACGTGCAGATTCTACCGCCGCATTCAGCGCCAGCAGGTTGGTCTGGAAAGCGATACCGTCGATCACACCAACAATATCGGAGATTTTGGCAGAGCTCTGCTTGATGGAACGCATGGTATCCACGACTTCGGAGACGATATTCCCGCCCCGAGACGCAGAATGAGAGGCTTTCAGCGCCAGATCGTTAGCCTTACGCGTGCTGTCTTCGTTGTTTTGCACCGTCGACATGATCTGCTCCATACTTGAAGCCGTTTCATCCAACGAAGCCGCCTGCTGTTCCGTGCGACTGGAGAGATCGATGTTGCCGGAGGCGATTTCCTCAACCCCGACGCTGATCACATCGGTGCCGTTACGTACCACACGCACCATGTTTTCCAGACCGTCACGCATACGTTGAACCGCAGCAAACAACTGCGCGATTTCATTTTTTCCGCTGCTATCAATCTGCGCACACAGGTCGCCTTCAGCAATACGGTCAAAGACAGAAATAGCCTGATTTAGCGGTTTCACGATCATATTGGTCATCACAGACCAGGCCAGTGCCGCCAGCAGCAATGCACACGCGATCGCCGTGTACAGGATGATTTCCATCAGCGTCACACGCCCATTTGAATCCACGTAGGCTTCATCAATGCTTTTCAGCTTAAAGGCAACCAGTGCTTTAGAGGATTTATCAAACGCGGCATACAGCACTGTCGATTTCCCTGCACACTGGCGATATTCATCCAGATTGCCTGCGTTAAGCGCCGCAAAGGCTGGATCGATAAACTCCTGCATCAGCGTATTGCGCTTCTTGGCCATATCCGCAGAAATGACTTTTTCCTCGTCGGACTGCGGGTATTTCAGATATTCCTGCCATTTCTCGCTGGCACCATCCACTTTGGTTCTGGCACGTCGCAGCGCGACTTCAGCCGCCTCGATATCCCCTTTCCCCATTAATGATTCATACAGACGCAAATCCAACCGGCCACGCAACAACAGTTCAGTGCTGTCATTCAGCGCGACCAGCCCTGGTAGCACTTCCATATCGACACGAGCAAATGATTTGTTTCCTGACTGAACCGCAACCAGCCCCAAAACGCCGACAAAAAGCAGTAACGCCGCTAACAAAAACACCATCATGCTGAGTGCAGTACGGATCTTTATCTTACGAAACATAAATTGTCCCTGTGGTCTGAAATAAAAGAGGGTGAGCACCAACTTTACAGCGGAGCCGTTCTGTTATTTACGCAATAGTCGCTATATATCCAGACGTATTAATTTCCACGAACTGAAATGAATTCGTTATAAAAATAAATAAACGCATAAAGAAGACGATGACCGACAGAAATTAAACTCTCTGTCGGTCATTAGGATTTATTTTTTATTATTCTTCTGAGACGGATTTTTTTCTAAAAAATGTTGCAACTCATCTTTATAAAACTTCGCGGACATCATCGTGCCATGCCCGCTGGTGTCTTTACTCGCGGGAATAAGAAATAATGTCGCCTGCTTAATTTGCTTAAGATCATTCTCCAGGATGCCTGTTTCAACAGGATTACGTTCGTCATCCGCAGAGTTAATCACCAGAATAGGGGCCTTAATTTTATTCAGTTCTGGGGCGGCGTTATAATTTGCAGACGACCCCCAGATATAAATAAAGTCATTGGCATCGCTATTCGAAGGGGCCGCAAGGCGATCTTCGACCAATTTATCCGCCTGTGCACGCGTTGGCGCTTTGCTCTGATAGGCCAGGGTGCCGCCAGTGGTGGCGATGCTGAACATAATGCTGGCCGTTTTCAGCGTTGGCGGCTGTTGCGTGTAATCACCATTATTCCAGATCGGATCGTTCTTGATGGATTCAATCAGGATGCGACGCATCATCCAGTTGCGGCCAGACAGTTCATTTGGCAGAGACGCCATTGGTACCAGCGCATCCATCATGTCCGGGTATTTTTCACCCCAGAGCCAGGTTTGCATGCCGCCCATGGAATACCCCATTACCAGCCGCAGGTGGGTAATACCCAGTCCTTCTTTGACTAAGCGATATTGTGCCTGCACCATATCGTTATAATCATACTGCGGGAATTTCATCCCCAAGCCGTCTGATGGCTTAGCAGATTTTCCAGAACCAATGCTCTCCGGCATGATAATAAAATATTTGCTGCTATCCAGCGCTTGGCCCGGCCCGAACAACTCTCCGCCAAAACCGTTTGCGAGCAGCGCTTTAATCGGTTGGTTCGTTCCATGTAGCAATAAGACAGCAGGCTTGGTTTTATCACCGATCGTGTAATAGTGAATACGCAGATCTTTTAATTTTTCACCACTGTTGAAGGTAAATTTCGGCGCAACCCAGTCGCCTTCTTTGGGCTCAGGTACATTGGCCTGTGCATGCGTTAATGGTGCGAGCATTAACAGAAATGCGCCCAGCGCCCTTGATAGTATTCGATTAATCATAAATAACTCTTCGGTAACATGAAGTCATGAAGCCGCGATTCTAATGCCCATTAGGAAAAATCCCAATAAACGCAAGCTAACTAATAATAAAAAATGGATTATTATCTTGATTTTTTATTTATCGCGAGAGATTCTACAGACAGTTTTTAATAGGATGATATTTAAAGGATTCCTGCCTCAGCGCGTTACCCTGCTTCCCATCCTCTCAGCCTGAAACAGGCGAGGATAAAAACAGCAATGTGTGTATTTTTTGATCGATCTTCTAACGAAGAGAGGGTCGTGCGCGGTGATACCGCACACGATTGACATAAGGCGGGAGTCAGTTCGGGGTTGAGAATCGAAAGCAGATAATTAGTACTTATTCATCTCTCTTTCAATCGTTTTCAGCCGCTCATCCATATCCGGGTGCGTGCTTAGCCAGTCAGGCAAATCCAGCGACGCCACTTCATCATGGCTGCGGTCGTTAGCGACCAGAGCCTGATACATCGACTGTAGCGAACGCCCTTGCTGCTGCATTTCTGCGATTGCCCATGCGTCAGCCTCCCGTTCCATATCGCGGGAGAACTGCATCTCGTTGATGAAAGCGGCAGACTGCAACAAGGTATCCCCCACGCCACTGACATCTCCCGTCATCCACATGAACGTCAGCGATACCAGATCGTCACTGATAATCAGCCTGCCATCCGCCAGCATAAAGGCATTCGGCCCGATCGGCGCAGACATGATCTCCAGGCGCAGCAGTGTTTTATCTTCCCGCATATCAGGCGGCATAACCTGCTGAAACAGTGTTTGCATCGCCTGCTGGCACTCAACGGGCAGTTTGGAAGGCTTAAAATCACTGTGCCGTAACAGCGTCAGCGTGTTTTGCCCTAACTGCTGTTCGATAGCGGTAGGAATGCGTAGCGCCAGTGCAGAACTCACCCACGGCAACACCACATAAACATAGTTTATCACCATCAATATCGTGGCGAATAACGTGAGAATGACGCCACGTTTATGGCGTTCCAACCGGTGGACCGACCCCGGACGACGGCGTGCGGAATACCATGCGCGAAATGTAGGGTCGTCAGCGGAACAAAACGACCGCCACAGGAAACGTTAACATAAGAGGAATGGAACCCAGCGCATCGGAAACCGTGACCTGTTCCAGCGCAAATATCGTGTTCGATGACCCGGTATTCAACACCATCACCGAGCCGCTGTCCGTTAAATGAAGAGAAGCGGCCACGCGGGCCGCTAATCCGGGGTATTGATAATGCCCCTCAATATTCATATTCCTGCCTTATACTCGTCATACTTCAAGTTGCATGTGCGTTGGCTACGCTCAAATACTCGGCCCGTCGTGGGCCTCGCCCTGAAGGGCCGCTGCAAGCAGCGTTCAAATCTGCTCCCGGCAGATTTGTCACCCGAATCACTTACCTGAGTAAGCTCATCGCGATTCCTTCCCTTGCCGCCTTGCTGAAACTCGAATTATTTAGAGTATGTAACTTACAGGCCAACACCCAAATCGAGTGCCTGCACGGCTTCTTCGGCCAGTGCGCTGTTTGCTGTGTCCTGATGTGCCTGAACGTACAGCAGTTCGAGATCGCCTTCCACCGCTGTCGCATTAGCGATATAGCGTGCATGACGAATCTCTGCCACAGGTGCTGCCCAGCCCAGACAGAATAAATACCCAGAGTGATAACCGTTAATAACGCATTCACCAACCAAATTGCAAAATATTCCCCAGCCTTACCATGAAACTTCACGCGATGCTGCGTATTATTTTCTGAAGTATTCATAGTCATAGACCTTTCATCCTAAAATAAATAAGCCTAATAAAACGCTTAAAATCGTTACTGGCATAAAAAAATCGGCTTATTTAGTCATGTCTTGTTAACGACAAAAATAAAAGCTAACAGTAATTAAACAACCTCATAGTCTTATAAATCGTAAGGAATAGCGTTCCTAGATATTTATATCTTGAGATATTGCAGGAAATTTTACTTATATTTTAGATAATCCGAGTTTCACGGTGTCATGTTATGGCTTTAACAGTAGAAAATGCTAGCGTGTTAGTGTGGATATGGAATAAAAATCATCACAGATACCACTCGAAGCACAGCAGGAAGAACGGGTATAGGCGTTGCATCAATGTGGCCTGAAATGGTATTACAATCGACCAGAATCATTCCCCTTGTAAACCGTAGGAACAAGAGTACGTATTATGACAACCGCGACCTCCGCCAATCTTCAGGTACGCTCCATCACCGCGCGAGACGATGCTGCTATCGCTCAGGTCATTCGTCAGGTTTCCGCCGAATTTGGTTTGACGGCCGATAAAGGCTACACCGTTTCCGATCCTAATCTGGACGCGCTGTTTGCACTATATAGTCAGCCGCAAAGCGCCTACTGGGTGATTGAATACGAAGGCCGCGTGGTTGGCGGAGGCGGCATTGCGCCTCTGGTTGCAGGTGAAGAAGATGTGTGCGAATTGCAGAAAATGTATTTCCTGCCCGTCGCGCGCGGCAAAGGGCTGGCGCGTCAGTTAGCGATACAGGCGCTTGATTTTGCACGTCAGCACGGCTTTCGCCGCTGTTATCTGGAAACAACTGGCCATCTGACCAGCGCGATCCGGCTGTATGAGTCATTGGGCTTCGAGCCGATTCCGCACGCAATGGGCAACACGGGCCACATCGATTGTGAAGTAACAATGCTGAAGGTGCTGTAATAGACTGAAAGTACGGTAATAAGGCGTTGTCATGCCGAGTAAAAAACGCCGCAGGGTGTTCCTGCGGCATTTAGTGAGGCGTGTTCTTCGAGATTAATGACTTAATGGCGTTTACCGTCATCGTCTTCGTCATAAAAATCTTCATCATCCCCGTCTTCTTCGCCTTCACCATCTGGATCTTCGAAGTAGGTGCCCCAACCGTCGTAATTCACACCGTGGCGTTCTGCCAGCGCCAGTAGCTGTTCTACCTGTGCGTCGATCAGCTCCGCATTTAGCGCAACTTCACTGATAGCATCGCAGCACATCAGCAACACACCATCTTCCACTTCCAGCTCTTCCGCATCCGTCACTTCATAGCCCATCTTAAAGGCTTCTACAGCGACTTTTTCCAGCACTTCAAACTTCTCAGCAGAGAAATGGTGTTCAATGGTATAGAGCGCGTCAGGATCGCTGCCGTCATCCAGCAGTTCTTCGATGATCAGGCGTGTCTCTTCCCGTTGCTCTTCCAGTAATTCGCGGTTTGCCATGCCTCAGTCCTCATTAATCGACGTAATATTGCTTATTGTCCCACAGCCCTGCGGCTTGCTCCACCACAAAGTTTGATATCACCACTTGAATTTGAATAATTACACATATAAAGTGAATTTTAATTCAATCGATAGTTTTTTTATCCAATTGACATGCCCTAGATAATTCGAGTTGCAGGACAAAACGTTAACGTTTTGAACAACGCGAAGCGTTAGCCCTTTAGGGCGATGCTCAGTAATGAGCATCGTAACGCGGCAACCGCACGAATCCCCAGGAGCTTACCCAAGTAAGTGGCTGAGGTGAGTAAGAGAAGCCAACGCATATGCAGCTTGAAGTATGACGGGGATAGTGTTGAGCCACATGGAGATGTACATCATGCAACCGTTCTATAAGCGTCATTTTTTAAGGTTAATGGATTTTACCCCCGCAGACATTGCCAATCTTTTAGCCCTGTCAACGAAACTGAAAGCCGATAAAAAAAACGGGACAGAAGTCCGCCGCCTACAAGGTAAAAACATCGCACTCATCTTCGAAAAAGATTCGACTCGTACTCGCTGCTCTTTCGAAGTTGCTGCATACGATCAGGGTGCGCAAGTGACCTATCTCGGCCCAAGCGGCAGCCAAATTGGCCATAAAGAATCCATCAAAGATACCGCTCGCGTACTGGGAAGAATGTACGACGGCATTCAATATCGCGGCTACGGCCAGCAGATTGTCGAAATGCTGGCGCAACACGCGGGCGTGCCGGTGTGGAACGGGCTGACGAACGAATTCCACCCCACGCAGCTGCTGGCGGATCTGCTAACGATGCAGGAGCATTTGCCGGGTAAACCGCTATCAGAGATGACGCTCGTCTACGCGGGCGATGCGCGTAACAACATGGGCAACACCATGCTGGAAGCGGCGGCGCTGACCGGGTTGGATTTACGCCTCGTTGCGCCAAAAGCTTGCTGGCCGGACGCCGGTCTGGTGGCGGAGTGTCAGGCTGCGGCAGAACAAACCGGCGGCAGCATTACGCTGACGGAAGATATCGCCGCAGGCGTCGCGGGCGCAGATTTCATTTATACCGACGTTTGGGTTTCCATGGGGGAACCGAAAGAGACCTGGCAGGAGCGTATCGCGCTGCTAAAACCGTATCAGGTGAACATGGCGATGATCGCCGCGACGGGTAACCCGCAGGTGAAGTTTCTGCACTGTCTGCCCGCGTTCCATGACGATCAGACGACAATGGGTCAGCAAATGGCGGAACAGTATGGTCTGCACGGTGGAATGGAAGTCACGGATGAGGTCTTCGAATCCGCGCACAGCATCGTGTTCGATCAGGCAGAAAACCGCATGCACACCATTAAAGCGGTGATGGTCGCCACACTGGCGTAAGATTAAGGTTTACTTCCCTCCCCAGCATGGGGAGGGATAGGCTTCACGGCGGTTTATCCCACCAACGACGCGTCGATTTTCACCACGGCTTTGCGCACGTATGCTGGCTCGCCAATGGCACACAGCGGTTTGTGCACTTCACCTGGGAAGAAAACAACAAAATCCCCTTCCTGCATCACAAACTGTTTTTCCTGCTCGCCCGCAGCCAGGAAGGCAATGTCTTTATCCGCCAGCCAATCGGTATCCGGATTGCCCGCTGGCAGGTTACTGAAGGTCATCCCTTCCACACCGGACAGCACAATCTGGATGTCCAGATATTTGGCATGATACTCAGCACGGCGTTTTTCCAGCAGATCGGTGCTGTCGTTAGAGATCAGCACAAACACGCTGTTGCCCTCAATATCATGCTTGCCCAGCGGCGTGTCTGCCGTAATATTTTGCTTCACGTATTCAATTGCTTCACGCAGTTTGGCTGGTAGATAAGACACCAGTTCAAGGTGGTGGACATTACCAGTAATCATAAAAAACCCCGTTGATAGAAAAAATGAAACCCTATTTTATAATCCTTATACTCTCCAAATATGCCCACCGCCAGCGCGTTAATACAAAAAAGTGAACTGCCCACCACTCTTCCTCATCGACTACCTTCCCTCTGCGTACGTTATGCATGCCGCACCCTATCCGCAACCGATTGCGATGCGTAAAAAACCACGTTTTCTGCTTGAAATAGCCTAGTCGGCGCGTATAATTCCCGACAGTTTGCCGGGAGGGGTCATGCGTCGTTACACCAAAACATCCGCTGCTTATGTTGGTTCTCAACCACAACTGCCATCCGGCAGCCAGCCAGCGTTTTCCTTTCCGTTGCTCAATCATTCCATTAAGAAAGCCCCTCAATGAGGGGCTTTTTTTTGTGCCCTATCGTCCACAACGTCCCCCTTGCAGGTCGTCACGTTGTGGCATCAACAAGCAAATCAGGCATTTTTGCCGACAGCTCGGGCAGCCAGATACGACATTTCCTGTTTACTCGTGAGGAGAAAGACAACATGGTCAATCCGCTCTATCAAAAACATATTATTTCGATTAATGACCTCAGTCGGGAAGATTTGGAACTGACGCTGCGTGTCGCCGCCAGCCTGAAAGCCAAGCCCCAGCCGGAGTTGTTAAAACATAAAGTGATTGCCAGCTGTTTCTTCGAAGCCTCCACCCGAACGCGTTTATCCTTTGAAACCGCGATGCATCGTCTCGGCGCCTCCGTCGTCGGTTTTGCCGACAGCAACAACACATCGCTAGGGAAAAAGGGCGAAACGCTGGCCGACACCATTTCCGTGATCGGTCAATACGTGGATGCCATCGTGATGCGTCACCCGCAGGAAGGTGCTTCCCGTCTTGCGACTGAGTTCTCCAACGGTATTCCGGTATTAAATGCAGGTGATGGCGCAAACCAGCACCCGACGCAGACGCTGCTCGATTTATTCACCATTCAGGAAACGCAAGGTCGGCTGAACAACATCAATATCGCGATGGTCGGTGATTTGAAATACGGCCGCACCGTGCATTCACTCACGCAGGCGCTGGCGAAGTTTGAAGGTAACCGTTTCTACTTCATCGCTCCGGATGCACTGGCGATGCCGGACTATATTCTGAGCATGCTGAAAGAGAAAAATATTGCTTACAGCCTGCATAACAGCATTGAAGATGTCGTCAGCGAGCTGGATATACTGTACATGACGCGCGTGCAGAAAGAGCGTCTGGATCCGTCCGAGTACATCAACATCAAATCCCAGTTTGTCCTGCGCGCTGCCGACCTGCATAGCGCCCGCCCGAATTTGAAAGTGCTGCACCCACTGCCGCGCGTCGATGAGATCACCATTGATGTAGATGCCACGCCCTACGCCTATTATTTCCAGCAGGCGGGCAACGGCATTTACGCCCGGCAGGCGCTGCTGGCGCTGGTCCTGAATCGCGAACTGGTTCTGTAAGAGGAAGAAACCATCATGACACACGATAATAAATTACAGGTTGAAGCGATCAAACGCGGTACGGTGATTGACCACATTCCCGCACAGGTGGGTTTTAAGCTGCTGACGCTGTTTAAACTGACCGCGACAGACCAGCGCATCACGATCGGCCTGAACTTACCGTCCAACCACCTTGGACGTAAAGATCTGATCAAGATCGAAAACGTCTTCCTGACCGAACAACAGGCGAATCAACTGGCGATCTACGCACCGCAGGCTACCGTCAATCAGATTGATGACTATGACGTTGTGCGCAAACTGGTTCCGACGCTGCCAGAGCACATTACTGGTGTGCTCATCTGCCCGAATAGCAACTGCATCAGCCGCAGCGAACCGGTATCTTCATCGTTCAGCGTTAAGCAGCGCGACGGCGACGTTCACCTGAAGTGTAAGTACTGCGAGAAAGAGTTTGAGCGTCAGGCGGTGCTGCAAGATCGTTAGTTTTCTGCTTTGTCCCGCGATGGACATTGCCTGCGGCGGGGCTTTTTTGAATAATGGCTATGTCCGCGTAATGCCGATCGTTTAAGGATCGAGATACCGGGGCGACCACGGCGTGAAGCATCCCTGCGGGAACCTCATCACCGTGTTTCCCTATAAATTCATGCTTGAGTGATTGGCATTCGGCGTCCGTGTTCCTTTTACCCCCCATCAAGGAGATACCATGTCACGCATTATCAGCACTGAGCACGCCCCTGCCGCCATCGGCCCCTATGTTCAGGGCGTCGACCTCGGCAGCATGATCATCACGTCTGGCCAGATTCCGGTAAACCCGAAAAGCGGTCTGGTGGCAGATAACATCACCGCTCAGACCCGTCAGTCACTGGAAAACGTCCAGGCGATTGTGGAAGCCGCTGGCCTGAAAGTTTCCGATATCGTGAAAACCACGGTATTCGTGAAAGACCTGCACGACTTCACTCTGGTGAATACCACGTATGAAGCCTTCTTCAACGAGCACGATGCTCCGTTCCCGGCCCGCTCTTGCGTTGAAGTTGCACGCCTGCCAAAAGACGTGAAGATCGAAATCGAAGCGATCGCCGTTCGTCGCTAACTTTTGCGATTGTATTGGATTGTATTGATCGTCCCCTAACAAGACGCACCATCGTGGCTGCGTCTTGTTGATTTTTAGCCCTTTTCTCCCCTCATTTCAGTGCAGGCACGTCGCCCTACGCACCAATACAGGGCAAAATTCCTCGCATTATTTGCTAACAACGTGCTTTTTCAAAATGGCGCATTTTATGCATTGTCCTATTATCGCTATTAAGCGTGATGCTGGGGATGACAATGATAAAAATGAAGCTTCCGACTGCGCCTTATTACGACGAGATGCTCTCGTCCGAAGGCAAACAACGTCAACACTACAATTCTTATTGGCAGTGGCTACAGCAAACCGACCAGCAGGCCATCCGACAAAAGAAGGAGCAGGCAGAACTGCTCTTTCACCGCGTCGGTATTACCTTTAACGTTTATGGCGAAGAAGGCGGTACCGAGCGTCTCATACCGTTCGATAGCGTACCGCGCATTATTCCCGCTCACGAGTGGCAATTACTCGATCGCGGTATTCGTCAACGGGTACAGGCGCTGAACGCGTTTCTCTACGACATTTATCATCAGCAGCACATTCTCAACGCGGGCATTATTCCCCGTGAACAGGTGCTGGCGAACGAGCAATATCAGCCCTGTATGCAGGGGGTAAACCTGCACAACAACATTTATGCCCATATCACCGGCATTGATATGGTGCGCAACAGCGACGGGAATTATTACGTGCTGGAAGACAATTTGCGTACCCCATCCGGCGTCTCTTATATGCTGGAGAATCGCAAAATGATGATGCGTCTCTACCCGGATTTGTTTGCCAGCCAGCACATCGCTCCCGTCGAACGCTACCCTAGCTACCTGCTGCAAACGTTGCGTGAAAGTACACAGGTCGACGATCCCACCGTGGTCGTGCTGACGCCGGGCCGTTTCAACAGTGCCTACTTCGAACACAGCTTTCTGGCACAGCAAATGGGCGTCGAACTGGTAGAAAGCGCGGATTTGTTCGTCAAAGCGGGTGCCGTCTATATGCGCACCACAGAAGGGCCTTGTCAGGTGGATGTGATTTATCGCCGTGTCGATGATGCCTTCCTTGACCCGTTAGCATTTCGCGCCGATTCGATGCTGGGGGTACCCGGTCTCTTATCCGTTTATCGTGCGGGTGGCGTCGTTTTAGCGAATGCCGTCGGTACTGGCGTTGCCGACGATAAATCCATTTATCCCTATGTGCCAGAGATGATCCGCTTCTATCTTTCTGAAGAACCGATCCTCAGCAACATTCCCACCTGGCAGTGTCGCGATCCGAAAGATCTCCGCTATGTGCTCGATCATCTGGACAGTATGGTGGTGAAGGAAGTCCACGGTGCAGGCGGCTACGGCATGCTGGTCGGCCCACGCGCGACACGTCAGGAAATCGAGACGTTCCGTCAGCGTTTACTGGCGCACCCACACAACTATATCGGTCAGGAAACACTGGCGCTCTCTACGTGTCCGACGTTTATCGATGATGGCTTAGCACCTCGTCATATCGATCTTCGCCCCTTCGCCCTCTCCGGCGAGGAAATCCGTTTGATTCCCGGCGGCCTGACACGCGTTGCCCTTACCGAAGGGTCTCTGGTCGTCAACTCCTCACAAGGTGGTGGAACCAAGGACACCTGGGTCATGGAAGGAGACGAATCATGCTAAGCCGCACCGCAAGTGAACTGTATTGGATGGCTCGCTATCTGGAACGGGCGGAAAGCCTTGCTCGCGTGCTGGATGTAACCTACAAGCTCTCGATGATGCCGAGCCACAGTCAGCAACAACACGATCTGGCATTGCCGCTAAATCTGACGATGACGCATGAATTATTTCAGCAGCGCTACGCCCAGTTTTCCATGAACAACCTGCTGAATTTCTTCGCACTGGACAACCAGAACCCGAGCAGAATCTACAACTGTATCGAGATGGCGTGGAATAACGCACACGCCGTACGTGGCAGCCTCTCTTCCGAGGTGTGGGAATGCATCAATACTACCCGCATCGACATTCGCAATCTGCGGCATCAGGGTGTGGATACCATCGGGATTGATGCGTTTTTTGACTGGGTAAAAGAGCGTTCTCATCTGTTTCGCGGCGCGATGTTCGGCACGCTGCTGCGCAATGATGCCCAGTGTTTTATCCGTCTTGGTACGCTGATTGAGCGCGCCTATGCGACCGCACAGTTACTGAATATTAAACACCAGCAGCTCCATAACGACCCCGATCCGGTACGTGAGTATTATCGTCTGGATACCCTGCTGAGAGCGGTGAGCGCCCGCGAAGCCTATCACAGCCTCTATCGCCAGCCGATCAGCCCGGAAACCGTGACCGAACTGCTCGTCTTGCGTGAGGACATACCGCGCTCTCTGCACGCCTGCGTCAGCGATCTGGTTCTGCAACTCGAAGCCATCGGCAGCCAGCGCGCCAGAGTGCCGCAGCGGCTTGCCCATCTGCTACACGTCGAGCTGCGTTTCAGCACGCTGGACGACATTTTGGCGCAGGATCTCCCCACCTATCTCAGCCACTTTATCGGCAAAATTAACGAATTGGCTGACAGCATCCGTCACACCTATCTGGAGGCGTTATGAAACTGACCATCAACCACCTCACGCACTACCGCTATGATGAAGAAGTGAAATTCAGCACCCAGTATCTGCGCCTGACGCCGCAAGATTCCGCGCACCAAAGAATACGTGAATGGAAACTGACCCTGCCTGTTCCCGCCGTTCAAACCACGGATGCCTATGGTAATGTGTTGCATGTGCTAACGCTCGACCACCCACACCATGACATTACGATTCATGCAGAAGGCGTCGTTGATATCATCGACAGTGGCGAAAGCGAAAATCCAAACGAACAGGACGCTCTGTCACCGCTGGTTTTTTTACGCATGACGCCGCTCACCGAAGCCGACGACAATATTCGGGCGTTTGCGCAGCGTTATTATCGCCAGGATGCGCCGGAAGAAAGCCTGAATACGCTGATGGCGGAATTGCAGTTGAAAATGCCGTATACTCCTGGCGCAACGCAGGTTCAGGATAGCGCCGCTGCCGCGTTTGCCATGCAGAAAGGCGTTTGTCAGGATCATACTCATGTCTTTCTGGCCTGTTGCCGCAGCCTGGGTATCCCGGCGCGCTATGTCAGTGGCTACGTATACAGCCAGGATACCAAGCATGTTGCGATGCATGCCTGGGCAGAAGTCTGGCTGAACGAGAAGTGGCAAGGATTCGACATTACCAACGGCACCCGCCAACTCCACCAGCATCTGTGGCTGGCTGTGGGGATAGATTATCTGGATGCTTGCCCGGTACGGGGAACGCGGCTGGGAGGCGGATGCGAAGAGATGTTTTCAGAAGCTGAAGTACGTTTGTTTGCACGGCAACAGCAGGTACAGCAGCAACAGTAGAATTTTTAACAAAAAGGTACTTTATGACGTACTGCGTCGCCATGTGTCTGTCTGACGGTCTGGTTTTTGCTTCCGACTCCCGTACCAATGCAGGCGTTGACCACATTGCAACCTTCAAAAAGCTGCATGTTTTTCAACACGACGCAGAACGGGTTTTCGTGATCCAATGCGCGGGGAATCTGGCAACGACGCAAAGTATCATCAGCCTGCTCAGTGCCCGAATCAATGCGCAACACACGCCGAATCTGATGCAGATGGGATCGATGTATGATGCCGCCATGCTGCTTGGGGAAACCGTGCGGGAAGTCATCCACCGTGATAGCAACGCACAGCAAAATGGCAGCAACACCAACTTCGGCTGTAACCTGCTGCTGGGCGGGCAAATCGGCGGTGACACACATCGGCTATTTCATATTTATCCCGAAGGCAACTTTATTGAGGCAACGCCGGATACTCCCTACTTCCAAATCGGCGAAAGCAAATACGGTAAACCGATTATCGATCGTGTATTAACCATGGATACGCCGTTGGAACAAGCCATGTGCTGTGCGCTGATTTCCATCGACTCCACGCTGCGCAGCAACCTGTCGGTCGGCTTGCCGTTGGACGTCATGATATACCGCACCGATAGCTTTGACAGTAGCGAGCAACAGCGCATCACTGAAAACAATGCTTATTTTTCCACTATTCGTAAAGCATGGTCTGAAGGACTGCTAAACACGTTCCGTCAGCTTCCCCCTTTCCCAGACAGCAAACCGTAATCTGCCCCGCATTGGCATTCGGTAGTCACCATCACGATTGACTCCCGAATGCCGAAAATTTCAGATATTTCTGTCTTTTCCCGCTCGCTGATAATAAAAACGCCCCTGACCACTCCACCAGACCGCGTCCCACAAGCCTTCACGGATGCAGCACCCAACTTGATTAAATTTCGATCAAGCTCGATTTATCTACTAGCTAGGAATTTCTTTGCTCTGTGTCAATTTTTCAGCGATAAAAGCGCAAACACCCCTACACAATTTCAATATATAGTGCCTATTCTATAAACATGACCTACATATAGTGTTTATCCACAGTATCATCCACAGCCTCCTGTAACCCTTGTCGGCCAGGGATTTCGCCTGTGGATAACCTTTCGAGGGGAAGAAAACGTGAAACCAGTAGTGATTAAACGGGACGGTTGCCAGGTGCCTTTTGATGAAATGCGTATCAAAGAGGCGGTCGAACGCGCGGCGCATGCAGCCGGTGTCAATGATGCAGACTACTGCGCAACTGTGGCCTGTGCAGTCGCTCAACAAATGCAGGATAAAGCTCGCGTAGATATCCGGGATATTCAGAACGCGGTCGAAAACCTGTTGATGTCCGGTAATTACAAGCAACTGGCGCGTACTTACATCGAATATCGCCATGACCGGGACATCGCACGTGAACGCCATGGTCGGCTGAATCAGGAAATTCGCGGTCTGGTCGAGCAGAGCAACATGGCGTTGCTGAACGAGAACGCTAACAAAGACAGTAAAGTCATTCCCACCCAGCGCGATCTGCTAGCCGGTATTGTCGCCAAGCACTACGCCAAACAGTACATCCTGCCGCGAGATGTAGTACTGGCGCACGAGCGCGGCGAGATTCACTATCATGACCTCGACTATTCGCCCTTTTTCCCGATGTTTAACTGCATGCTGATCGACCTGAACGGCATGCTGACTAAGGGCTTTAAAATGGGTAATGCGGAGATTGAGCCGCCGAAGTCGATCTCCACGGCCACTGCCGTCACCGCGCAGATTATCGCGCAGGTCGCCAGCCACATTTATGGTGGCACCACGATCAATCGTATTGATGAAATTCTGGCGCCATTCGTCACCGCCAGCCATGCGAAACATAAAGCCGTAGCGGAAGAGTGGCAAATTCCAGATGCGGAAAACTATGCCCTGACGCGCACAGAAAAAGAGTGCTACGACGCCTTCCAGTCGCTGGAATATGAAGTCAACACGCTGCACACCGCTAACGGCCAGACGCCGTTCGTGACCTTTGGTTTCGGGCTCGGCATCAGTTGGGAATCACGTCTGATTCAGGAATCTATCCTGCGTAATCGCATTGCCGGGCTAGGTAAAAACCACAAAACGGCGGTGTTCCCGAAACTGGTCTTCGCCATCCGCGATGGTCTGAACCACAAAGCGGGCGATCCGAATTACGATATCAAACAGCTCGCGCTGGAGTGCGCCAGCAAGCGCATGTACCCAGATATCCTGAACTACGAACAAGTCGTGAGCGTCACCGGATCGTTCAAAACCCCGATGGGCTGCCGCAGCTTCCTCAGCGTCTATGAAGAAGACGGCCAGCAGATTCACGATGGTCGTAATAATCTGGGCGTGATTAGCCTGAACCTGCCGCGCATCGCGCTGGAGGCCGAAGGCAATGAAAGCCGTTTCTGGACGCTGCTCGACCAGCGTCTGGCGCTAGCGAAGAAGGCGCTGATGACACGCATTGCGCGGCTGGAAAACGTGAAAGCCCGCGTTGCGCCGATCCTGTATATGGAAGGCGCCTGTGGCGTGCGCCTAAAAGCGGACGACAGCATCGCAGACATCTTCAAGAATGGACGCGCTTCCATTTCGCTAGGCTATATCGGCGTGCATGAAACGATTAATGCCCTCTTCGGTAGCCACACACACGTATTTGATGACGAGGCGCTGCGTGCTAAAGCCGTGGCCATCATCGCCCGTCTGAAAGACGCGACCGAGCAGTGGAAAGCGGAAACGGGTTATGGCTTCAGCCTGTACAGCACGCCGAGTGAAAACCTGTGTGACCGCTTCTGTCGTCTGGATACCGCCGAATTTGGCGTCGTGCAGGGCGTGACGGACAAAGGGTATTACACCAATAGCTTCCACCTTGATGTGGAGAAGAAGGTGAATCCTTACCAGAAAATCGACTTCGAGCTGCCCTATCCGCCGCTGGCTAACGGTGGGTTTATTTGCTACGGCGAATACCCGAACCTGCAACACAACCTCAAAGCGCTGGAAGACGTGTGGGATTACAGCTACAGCCGCGTGCCTTACTACGGCACCAACACCCCGATCGACGAATGTTACGAGTGTGGCTTCACCGGTGAATTCGAGTGCACCAGCAAAGGCTTCACCTGTCCGAAATGCGGCAACCACGATTCGGCACGCGTTTCCGTCACGCGCCGCGTGTGCGGTTACCTCGGCAGCCCGGATGCACGACCGTTCAACACCGGTAAACAGGAAGAAGTTAAACGCCGGATTAAACATCTGGGCAACGGTCAACTGGGGTAATCCCTTCCGGGCCGCAGCAATGCGGCCCAGCTTTCGCGGCCCCGTCAGCGCACGCCCGCTTCATAACATGGGCTTATAGTATGAATTACCACCAGTATTATCCCGTTGATGTCGTCAACGGCCCCGGCACCCGCTGCACGCTGTTTGTCGCTGGCTGCGTGCATGAATGTGTTGGGTGCTACAACAAAAGCACCTGGAGACTCAACTCCGGCCAGCCGTTTACGCAGGAACAGGAAGATCGGATCATCGCCGATCTTCAGGATACGGTGATTCCACGCCAGGGTATTTCGCTGTCTGGCGGCGATCCGCTACACCCACAGAATGTGCCTGACATCCTGCGGCTGGTGGAACGTATACGCACAGAATGCCCAGGCAAAGATATCTGGGTCTGGACAGGCTATGTGCTGGCAGAATTGACGCCGGAGCAACAACAGGTGGTCGATCTCATCAACGTCTTAGTCGATGGAAAATTTGTGCAAGATCTGAAAGATCCCGCACTGATTTGGCGCGGCAGCAGTAATCAGGTTGTCCACCGCCTGCGGTGATCGATAAGCGGCTACTGAAGCGTTTGCTGCTTTCCCAATGACCGTAATTGGTCAGATTCCAGCACGGTAACCCGCGCTTTGGGTTCCGGCGAGAACGCCTGATTCAGCAATGCCTGTGCAACCGTCTTTCCCTCAATGGCTCGCCACTTTGACGGGAACAGGCGGAACAACGGAGCGGCCAGGCTTTCTAACGGGCGACTCTCTTCCCTTTCCCCCAGCAACATCGACGGCTGCGCCAGGGTCAAATGTTGCCAGCCCTGCTGCCGCAGCGATCTTTCCGTTTCTCCCTTCACCCGTGAGTAGAAGAAAGGCGATGTCGCATTCGCACTCAGCGAGCTAACCACTAAAAGATGTTTCGCTCCCAGTGCCAGCGCCACTTTTGAACCTTCCACCACCAGCGTGTAATCCACATAGCGGAACGCCTGCTTACTGCCTGCCGTCTTGAGCGTCGAGCCCAGACAGCAGAATGCGATGTCTACAGGGTCAGTCAATTGCCCTAGCGCAGCAGACAGATCGGAATCGTGCGGATTCACCACCTTCTCCGAAGGCGCCAGCGGCTTACGGGTCGGCGCATAGATCGTCTCGACCCGATTATTGGCTTTCAACAGCTGTAACAACTCGTGCCCCACTAACCCCGTTGCACCTAATAACAATACCCGGCTCATCGGTTTCCCCCTTTACTCTACGTCTTTCACTTGCCCATTTTTTTACGTTTCTGTTGTTATTTAGAGAAAATGCTATGTATGGAAAATGCCATGTGTGGCAACGCTATGCACAACAAACCTTATCTTTGCTAAACCTGCTCATCACGCTGCCAGTGGCGTTTCTTACCAAAACCCAGCGTATTGTCCGTCATTTTGACTTCTGTCAGATCGAGCCGCCAGATCGGCGCTTGCGATGCACGGGCAATAGGGAAACGCATGTTGTATCGCGCTCTGGCCTGCTGCGCTTCATCGCCCTCCAACTGCACCACCTGTCCCCGGAACTGTACGCCTTTAATCAGCATCACACTCTTCGGTTGGCCGCTGACCGTACCCGCCACCTGCGGTAGCCTCGCCATCATTTCACCGTGGCGCGTCTGCAACTCCGTCATCAGATAGAAGGCTATCTGTTGATCGTCATAAGTATAGAAGCAACTCGCACACCATAATTCCGAATTTTCACCTACGCATAATGTCAGTACGTGCAACTTCTTCAGGTAGCGAGAGATAGCGTCAAGATCGCTGCCTGTTCCTTTCGATGCTTTCTGCATGACGGCACCTCAATCCACTTTCTGAACGAATGTATCCTGCCCAACGACTCGCTGGCCTTCCGCAGAATGCGGCAGCATGGCTTGCAGAGGCTGGCCGGTGTGTTTATCCAATAGCAGGGAGTGAGGTTCCCCCTCAGCAAACAGTTGCTGTTCCCCCCACTGGCGTAGCGCCACAACGAGCGGGAATAACTGTTCGCCTTTTGGCGTCAGGACATATTCCTGATAGGCCGAGCTTTCGGAAACGGGCTGAACGGACAAAATACCTTCGTCAACCAACGTGCGCAGACGGTCGGTAAGAATATTTTTGGCAACGCCTAAATTGCGCTGAAAATCGCTGAAACGGCGGCGATTGTCGAAAGCATCGCGAATAATCAGCAGCGCCCAGCGATCGCCAATCACATCCAGCGCACGGGCGACGGGACACTCCCCCTCTTTCAGACTTTTGCGCTTCATCATGATGATTTCCTCCCCTTTTTCCTGTTCATCCTGCCTGCCTTAACTCACAGGCTGAAAAACTGACCGTGCGTTTTTTGGTTGCAGAATAAAACCAGCGTTTTTATGCTTAAACTGGTTTTATTTTGAAACCATGACAAGTGATAAGCGATAATATTATGAGAAACAGCCCTATTCATACCATGTCATCCGTCACTGAATGCGGTCTTTACACCACTACGCCGCAGTTGACCGCCTGATCACGGCACAACGATCCTTGATAAGGAAACAGCATGAGCGAACTGACTTTACTGGCTGATGCCGATGCGCGTGGCCGACGTTATCTGGCAGAGAGTACACAGCGTCGGGTTTTCCCCGATGCAGGCGCCCTCGCGGCACTCACTGAGGGTATCGAGCTGGCCGACAGGCAACATTCATCGCCGACGGCCTGCGCCATGCAGGTTTGGAGGTACTGAATCGGGTCGTGCTTAATCAAGTTCTGCCGCGGGGAGAAACCGACAGCCAAACCACGGCGATACGGGAAGCGTTACAGGTCTCGGGCAAAGCATGGTTTGGCGCCACCGTCTGGCAGGGGCGTCCGGCATTACGCATCAGCGTGTCATCCTGGCGCACGCAGGACGACAACGTAAAGGCGCTCATCGCATTGCTGACGGAAATCAAAGCGCAGATCCCACGCTGAACGAAGCGCAAGGTATAAAACGACTATCCCCGCAAACGCGGGGATAGAGAGAAACATCACCGGGCTACGGCGCACCGAAATGCGCTAGACATAAACGCTAATGCTGGAGACCTGACCCTGAAAGCGGTTCAACGCCTCTGCCGCACGTTGCAGGCTTTCGGTATTTTGCACTTCGCTACGGGATGAGGCACCCGCGACACCTTGCTGAATGGTGTCGAAAACGTTAATCGGCTGGAACACATTGGAAGGCGGCACACTGCCGACATTCTCTCGTGGCGACGAAATAAAACCCAGCAGCGCGGAGCCTTCTTCACGTCCCAACCGTCCACTACTGACAAGGCCTTCTACCGTTTCATACAGATCGGCTGGGCTAATGCGGGTGAAATCATATCGCGTCGTCTCACCTGCAGGAACGGCACCGCTGCCCGACTGATAAGACTGAAGCTGTTCGGACAGCGCCGCTTTCTCTGCATGCTCTGTAGAACGCTTCGCCATTACCTGCTGGCTGGCAAAGACGGACGACTCTGCGGCTTCAATTTTCATATCACCTCCTTACGGTAACGTATGGAAGACAAAAATCATCGGCATAGCACCTCACCATTACGGTGGGTGCAAAACTGGCGTGTTTTAATACTGACACGCAATCCCCCATCACGCCACCCAGAAACGGGATTTGGCCCTAATGGTGCTGGGAAATCCCCTCCTACATATACTTGCATGTAGTCATCTCACGGTTTATCCCCGCTGGCGCGGAGAATAGGCAAGAGTTCCGAAACTAAGAACAGACCTCACGCCGTTGGCGCATTGCTCGCTAGCGCGACGACGTTTTCTTGCTCGGCGGGTGCTTTAGCGGTTTTCTCTTTTTTCTTTTCCACGTAGGTCAGCTTTTCCTGGCTTTGCGCTGGCGGGGTTAGCGGGTGGGACTGGCCAGTGAAGATGCCGCCTTTTTCGATGGAGAGTTCGTCGGTGAAAATATCGCCAAATACTTTCCCCTGCGCCAGAATGGCTACGACGCTGGCGGCGATGCGCCCTTCAACGCAGCCGTTGATGATGATCTGCTGCGATTTCATTTCACCGTTTACCTGACCGGTGTGCTCTACTTTAATCGTGTTATCGCACTGCACATCACCTTCTACCCGACCTTCCACAGTGATGTTGCCATCCACAGCCAGAGAGCCCGTCATCCGTGCGCCCTGAGAAATGAAGGTGTCTTTTTTCACGCGCACAGGGTTCACTGAATTAATCAACTCGTTCGATGGGCTGATAGCGAGAGAGCTGTTTATTTCACTGCGCTCTTGCGGTTCTTTTGCATCTTTTTTGTTTTTATCAAATGAAAACATCGTGTTATTCCTTTTAACAGTATAGAAAAATGCGATCACGGCACTCGCGGCTAGTACGGCAGTCACTCCCTGACCGTAATAGCGAAGGGGGAATTCGCTATAAATATCAATAAGCCAGGCAACGACCAACAAGGCCCATAACGCCCATATTCCCCAAAGCAGGTTGTAATTACGCACCGGGGTAACCCCGGAAAGAGGTGGGGTGATGCATATCCTTCTCCATTCGTCCTTATTCGTCCTTTTTGCGGCTTGATTCCCGAATTCATTTAGCCACGCCCCATAACTATCGGATGGTCAGCTCTTTTATTTAGTCCGATGACCGTGGCGACGTGATGACTATCGCATAAATTTTCACCAGCGCGATGTGGGAAAGTGCGTTTTATTGATGTGTATGCGTCTCTTCGGTGAAGGGTATTGCTTAGCTAAACCGATTCTTCTATTTTAGCAAACAGTCTGATTATCGCTGATAAGAGTAACGTTATGGCAAACAGAATTTGGGTCATGGGCGACGCAGTTGTCGATCTCATCCCGGAAGATACGGAACGCTATCTGAAATGTCCCGGCGGCGCTCCAGCCAATGTCGCGGTCGGCATTGCCAGACTGGGGGGAAACAGCGCTTTTATTGGTCGCGTCGGTGACGATGTTTTTGGCCATTTTCTAAAAACGGTGCTGGAACAGCAGAACGTCGATACTCATCACATGGCGCACGACAAACTCCACCGAACCTCAACCGTGGTCGTGAGCCTCGATGAAGCAGGAGAACGCGCCTTCACGTTTCTGGTACGCCCGAGTGCTGACCTGTTTTTACAGCCGGAAGATCTGCCGATGTTCAACCGAAGAGAATGGCTGCATCTCTGCTCGATCGCACTCTCGCAGGAACCTTCGCGCAGTACCGCCTTTGAGGCAATGCGGCAGATAAAAGCCGCGCTGGGGCGAGTTAGCTTCGACCCGAATATCCGTGACGATCTCTGGCAAAGCGAGCAGGAACTGCGCGACTGTCTGACACAAGCACTGATGCTGGCCGACGTGGTGAAGCTGTCGCGCGAAGAGCTGGCCTTTCTCTGTTCAACACCGGATGTTGAAGCAGGGATTCAGCAGTTTATGCAGCGCTACCCCACTCGGCTATTGCTGGTAACGTTGGGCAGCGAAGGGGTCTGGCTACACGATCGCCACCAGCTACGACACTTTGCCGCACCGTCAGTGACCCCCGTCGACACCACGGGTGCAGGAGACGCCTTCGTTGCCGGTTTACTGCACGGTCTGGCGCAGTATGACGATCTGTCACAGCCGCTTAGCTGGGATCCGATTATCGCGCAGGCACAGCGGTGCGGCGCACTTGCCACCACGGCAAAAGGCGCAATGACCGCACTCCCGTATGCTCAACAGTTAGACACGTTTCCCTTAGTCACCCCCTAACTCCTTCCATTTAATGCGGTTACCGCCCGGTTTTGTAGTCAGGATCACAGTTACAGAATCGGGTGAGTGAAATTTCTTGCTCCCCCTCCTGATGGCTTTTATTTTCCTCATGAAAAATCGGTTTAGCAATTTAGCTAAATATGAGAAATACAAAAATAATACCTCTCCTTCACGACGAGAACGAAAAAATGAAACTAAGCCACCTTGCTGTGACGATAGGATTGTTACTCCAGTGAAGATACGTTTGGCTCCACCAGCTTTAAAGCTGGCGGCGAATGGAACTTCGGCATCCAGATGGAAACCTGGTTCTGATAATTGCCTGACCTTAGCGTCGATGACGCCTTAATCGACGCCAAAGAAACTGCATATCCGATTGAAAAAGAGGAATAACATGGATATCAACAACACCGCCGCCGCGCTCATCCCCCTCCTCGGCGGTAAAGAGAATATCGCCAGTGCTGCCCACTGCGCGACTCGTCTGCGTCTGGTGCTGAATGACGACAGTCTGGCTGACAAGAAAGCGATCGAGAACGTTGACGGCGTGAAAGGCTGTTTCCAGAACGCGGGACAAATGCAGATCATTTTCGGCACAGGTCTGGTCAACAAGGTGTATGCCGAGTTCATCAAAGCGGCAGGCATCAGTGAATCAAGCAAGTCCGAAGCCGCCTCTATCGCGGCGAAAAAGCTGAATCCACTGCAACGTCTGGCGCGTCTGCTCTCGAACATCTTCGTCCCTATCATGCCAGCGATTATCGCTTCCGGTTTGTTGATGGGGCTGCTCGGTATGATCAAAACCTATGGCTGGGTCGATGCCAGCAGCGCGATCTTCGTGATGCTGGATATGTTCAGCTCCGCTGCCTTTATTATCCTGCCTATCCTGATCGGTTTTACCGCCGCTCGGGAATTCGGCGGTAATCCCTATCTGGGCGCGACGCTGGGCGGCATCCTGACTCACCCAGCGCTGACCAACGCCTGGGGCGTCGCGGGGGGCTTCGAGACCATGCATTTCTTCGGCATGGACATCGCCATGATCGGCTATCAGGGCACCGTGTTTCCGGTACTACTGGCCGTCTGGTTCATGAGCATCGTGGAAAAGCGCCTGCGTAAAACCGTACCTGATGCACTAGACATCATCGTCACGCCGTTCCTCACGGTCATCATTTCCGGCTTAGTCGCTATGCTGATCATTGGGCCTGCGGGGCGTGCACTGGGCGATGGCATTTCTTTCTTACTCAGCACCTTGATTGCCCACGCGGGCTGGCTGGCCGGTTTGCTGTTTGGCGGCCTCTACTCCGTTATCGTCATCACCGGCGTTCATCACAGCTTCCATGCGATTGAAGCCGGACTGCTTGGCAACCCGAATATCGGCGTCAACTTCCTACTGCCGATTTGGGCGATGGCGAACGTGGCACAGGGTGGCGCGTGTCTGGCGGTATACTTCAAAACGCGTGATGCTAAAACCCGAGCGATTGCCGTTCCCGCAGGACTTTCTTGTCTGCTGGGCATCACAGAAGCGGCGATATTTGGTATCAACCTGCGCTTTATTAAACCATTCCTGGCCGCACTGGCAGGCGGTGCGCTTGGTGGCGCGTGGGTCGTCTTCCATCACGTCAATATGACGGCCGTCGGGCTGACTGGTTTTCCAGGTCTGGCCATTGTGCAAGGCGGATCGATGCTTAACTACCTGATTGGGATGTTCATTGCGTTCGGTGCTGCCTTTGTCATTTCCTTACTGCTGAAATATAAAACGGATAGCGAATAATGAAGCAAGTCCACTTACTAAAGCGCATGACGCACGCCCTGATGTCAGGCTACTCACGGAAACAGGAAGACCCGTATCGCCCGGAATGGCATCTGTCACCGTGCGTGGGTTTGCTCAACGATCCGAACGGATTTATTCATCACAATGAGCGTTACCATCTGTTTTATCAGTGGAATCCTTTATCTTGTGCCCACGGAGCAAAATTCTGGGGGCACTGGAGCTCCGACGACCTGGTGAACTGGACGCATGAACCCGTCGCACTGGTGCCGAGTGAAAGCTATGAAAGCCACGGCTGCTACTCCGGCTCTGCCGTGGTGGATCAGGGTGCGATCATGCTGATGTATACGGGTAACGTGAAATACGATGATGGCTCACGTACTGCGTTCCAATGCCTCGCCCGAGAGAATCCTAACGGTGAATATGACAAACTGGGATCGGTTCTGACGCTCCCTGACGGCTACACAGGGCACGTTCGCGATCCGAAAGTATGGCGTCATGACGACCGCTGGTACATGGTGCTAGGCGCACAGGATCTCGACTTGCAAGGGAAAGTACTGCTCTACCGTTCTGACGATCTGTTGACGTGGGAAAAGATCGGTGAGATCGCCGGCTCCCGTTTGGGCGGGTTAGGTGATTTTGGCTACATGTGGGAGTGCCCGGACCTGTTCCCGTTGGATGAAAAGGACGTACTGATCTGTTGCCCGCAAGGCGTTCCCGCCGAGGAAGAGCGCTACCTGAACACCTTCCAGGCAGGCTATTTCATCGGTTCACTCAATTACGACAACGGCGCTTATCCGCATCAGGGTTTCCACGAACTGGATCTCGGTTTTGAGTTTTACGCCCCACAAACCACACAGAGTGAAGACGGGCGACGCCTGCTGTTCGGCTGGATGTCGATTCCCGACGATAATGAATTTTTTGAACCGACAATCGAATACGGCTGGATCCACACCATGACCTGCCCGCGTGAACTCACGCTGCACGGCGAGCGCATTTATCAACGTCCCGCACGTGAACTGCAACAGCTACGCAGGCAGCACTACACCTGGCATGGTGCCGCAGACTACGCGTCCCCGCTGCATGCCAGCAGCGCGGAAATCCTCATCACCGTTCAGGGGGAATTCCAGCTCAGCCTCGCCTCGCTGCTCGTTCTCTGTTGGGATGGGGAGCGCGTCACGCTGAGCCGACGTAATCGGCGCACCAGCGAACCCGAACATCGCTACTGGCGTGGCGACCTGAGCCAATTGCAGATACTGTGCGATCGTTCCAGCGTTGAAATTTTTATCAACGACGGCGAGGCTGTGATGTCTGCACGCTATTTCCCGGAAAGTGAAGCGACGATGACGTTCAGCGGCTCTGGGCGATTAACGCTACAGCACTGGCTGTTAGCACCATGCGTGATAGAATAACGTTCCTTTTTTCTGATAGCAGATCTCGTGGTGAAACCAACTAAACGCATAACAATCAGTGACATAGCTGCGATTGCCGGTGTATCAAAATCCACCGCCAGTTTGGTACTTAACGGACGCAGCAAAGAATTTCGTGTTTCTGATGAAACCCGCGATCGCATTTTAGCCGTAGCACATGAGCAGCGTTACCAGCCTAGCATTCACGCCCGTTCACTGCGTTCCTCACGCAGCAACACGCTGGGACTGGTGGTGCCGGAAATGACCAACTACGGCTTTGCCGTCATTTCCCGCGAGTTGGAGATGCTGTGCCGTGAAGCAGGGCTACAGCTGCTGATTGCCTGCACCGACGAAAACGCCAGTCAGGAGATGATGGCGGTCAACAGTCTGGTGCAACGCCAGGTCGATGGCTTGATCGTCGCCTCCAGCCTGTTGAGTGATACCGAATATCAGAAAATTAATCAGCAGTTGCCTGTCATACAATTTGACCGGGTGATCGGCGATTCCACGTTGCCGATGGTGATTTCCGAAGCGGTGGAATCCACCGCGGAAATGGTTGAGCGCATCGCCCGCCAACATCGTGATGAATTCTATTTTCTTGGCGGTCAGCCGAGAATTTCTCCGACTCGCCACCGTCTGGAAGGCTTCCAGCTCGGGCTGGCACGCGCAGGTATCGATTGTAAGCCGGAGTGGATTATTCACGGCAGCTACCACCCCAGCGCGGGTTATGAAATGTTTGCCCAATTGTGTGCCACACTGAGTCGCCCGCCAAAAGCGCTGTTTGTTGCCGCCTGTGGTCTGATGGAAGGCGTACTGCGTTATATGAGCCAGCATAACCTGATGGAAAGTGGCATCCGACTATGCTGCTTTGACGATCACTATCTGTTTGATTGTTTACCGCTGAAGATCGATACCGTAGCGCAGGATTGTGAAAACCTGGCGCGCAGCAGTTTTGAGATGGTGACCAGCCTGATTGCACAGCAGCCTCTTGAAGAAGATCGGCGCTATATTCCGACGCGTATTCACTGGCGTCATCCTGACTCACAGGCATAAGCCAACGCCTCCTGCCAGCCTTATACATCAAGCTATACGCACAAAAGACAGGCATAAAAAAAGGAACGCGGTTTGAATTTCCCACCGCATTCCTTCCTAAAACACCCACTCAGCCGTTATTTAGCGGCTGCGGTTTCCGCACCGACCAGACCAACCTTGAGGTAGCCTGCTTTACGCAGTGAATCCATCACGCTCATGATGGTTTCATAATCGACGCTTTTATCCGCCTGAAAGAAGATGGTCGTTTCTTTGTTAGTGCTGGTTTTCGCGTCCAGTACCTGAGCCAGAGATTGCTCGCTCACCACCTCTTCCCCCAGGAACATTTGCTTATCCGCTTTTACCGTCAGATAAAGCGGTTTTTCCGGGCGCGGCTGAGGTGCTGCCGATGAGGCGGGCAGATCGACACGAATGTCCACCGTTGCCAACGGTGCCGCCACCATGAAGATAATCAGCAGAACCAGCATGACGTCAATGAACGGCGTGACGTTAATGTCATGCATTTCACCGTCATCACTCACGTCCTCCTTCAAATGCATCGCCATGACTTAACCCACCCGCAGTTTATGCGCTGCTGAAGACGCCCGGTTATCATTGCTGGCAGCCACGTCGAGATCGCGACTTTGCAGCAGCAGCACCTGTGCAGCCACATCGCCGACCATCGCTTTGTAGCTGGCAATCGAACGTGCAAAGACGTTATAGATGACAACCGCAGGAATCGCGGCAACCAGACCAATCGCCGTCGCCAGCAGAGCTTCTGCAATCCCCGGAGCCACTACCGCCAGATTGGTGGTTTGCGTCTGTGCGATACCGATGAAGCTGTTCATAATGCCCCATACCGTACCAAACAGCCCGACGAACGGCGCCACCGCACCGACCGTGGCCAGATAGCCGTTACCACGCCCCATGTGACGCCCGGTAGCCGCCACGCGACGCTCCAGACGAAACGCGGTGCGCTCTTTAATTCCGTTGTTGTCATCCGAACGTGCGGAAAGTTCTAGTTCGTTCTGCGCATCAACCAACAGTTGCTGTGCAACGCTGCCTGCTTTGAACGCGTCCGCCGTTTCCAGCGCATCATCCAGCGTTTTCGCCTGTTCTAATGCCAAATATTCACGGCGCAGACGGCGTTTCGCACCAGACATCTCAACGCTTTTACTGAAGAAGATCGCCCAGGTAATCACGGAAGCCAGCAGCAGACCGATCATCACCGTTTTCACCACAGCATCAGCGTGCTGGTACATACCCCAGACGGACAAATCGGTTTTCATCAGGTTATTGGTGCCTGGTGCCGCAGTCGCTGGAAGCGAGAGTGCTGAGGCAGGAGCATCGGTTGTCACAGGGGCTGAAGGGGATGCCGCAGCAGGCTGAGTGGCAGGTGCTGCATTCTCTGTCGATAACGGCGTCGTTGCAGGAGCCGCAAACGCATTTCCACTTAGTCCCGCCGTACACAGCAGGATAACCAGCACGCTACGGGAAAATGCGCTGAATGCGCCACGTTTTTTTTGCCAGGTTGATAACACCTGTTGAGTTGTATTACTGACAGCAGTCTTCACGCTGTGCCTCCACCATTCATTCTGTACAGTACCTGCACATACCCGCAGGTATAATGCCACAATAACGCAGCCTGAAATGATACCAAACCCTGAACGAATTGATAGTCGTTCTCATTATTATTTACACCAGATAACATACTTTTTCTTGTGTTCTGACAGGGTTTTTGGGGGTATTCCCCCGCACATCAACACGAAAGGTATAAAAAAACTACTAAGAAGAGCATTCATAAATATATCGGCAGGAGATCGATCTAAAACATCGACAATACGGTGGGGTTTTTATGATCGACGTTTTGTGATCAACATTAAGTTATCACACCATTTCATGATGGCTGGCGACAGGTTTAATGAAATAAATAGATAACAAGATGAATAATAAGATAAATAAAACACAATGTTACGTATAATCCCGTGAGGTAAACAGGAATGAAACCCATATAAAACAGCATTTCATATTAGCTTTTTCTTTTGTGACACGAGTCATTCTACGAAGTTGTATAATAGGTTAGCTTAACTCGCAGAGCATACTGATGCTGCCCCAAGAATAATGTAATCCGGCAGCCGTTTTCTCAGCCGTAAACCCACTATTCATTACGCTATTTTTCATAGACTTATATTTTTAAATCACCATTTTATTATCGATAATATCACCCCCATCTTTGGAGATAATTCAATGAAGCTGTCAAAAACATTGATCGGCGCTTGTCTGGGATCTACCGTACTCCTGATGAGCCAAGCGATTCAGGCACAACAAATTAAAGCCTCTGATGTTCACCCGGAAGGTTACCCTAATGTCGTTGCCGTTCAGAAAATGGGAGAGAAATTAAAAGCCGCCACAAATGGCCGACTGGAAATTAAAACCTTCCCCGGTGGAGTCTTGGGTGATGAAAAACAAATGATTGAGCAGGCACAGCTCGGCGCGATTGATATTATCCGTGTATCAATGACGCCCGTTGCTGCTATTTTACCGGAAATAGAAGTCTTCACGCTGCCCTATATTTTCCGTGATGAAGATCATATGCATCAAGTGCTGGATGGAAAAATCGGTCAGGAGATTGGAGACAAAATTACTAACAACAGCAAATCCAAACTGGTTTTTCTCGGCTGGATGGATGCGGGAACGCGTAACTTAATCACCAAACAGCCGGTGGTGAAACCCGAAGACCTCAAGGGCATGAAAATTCGCGTCCAGGGTAGCCCGGTCGCGCTGGCAACGTTAAAAGCAATGGGGGCCAACTCAATCGCGATGGGCGTCAGTGAAGTCTTCAGCGGCATGCAAACCGGCGTGATTGACGGCACTGAAAATAACCCGCCGACGTTTGTCGCACACAACTACCTGCCCGTAGTGAAAAACTACACCTGGAGCCGCCACTTCATTATTCCTGAGCTGTTCCTGTATTCCAAAACCAAATGGGACAAACTTTCTAAAGAGGATCAGGACCTTATCCTGAAGCTAGCGAAAGAAGCGCAGCAAGAACAGCGTGTGCTGTGGAATGAATATACTCAGCAATCTCTGGATAAAATGAAAGCTGGCGGTGTTCAGTTCCATGACATGGATACCGAGTATTATTTCAAAGCCACACAGCCCGTACGCGATCAGTTTGGTGCCAAATATCAGGATCTGATTAAAGCCGTCGCTGACGTCCAATAATCAGTCTCTCATCTCAGCGGATAAATAGCGGACTCTTGGCTAACGGATTTACGCAATGAAAACGGTGATAGTGGATAGATTTCCATTATCACCGCGCCACGGATTTGTCAGCAACATCATAAATAGCACTCTATTTATTCGCCCCTGATATCAACAATTCTTCTTCGATTACTACTTAGCGAATATAGGTGGCACAATGGCACAATATTATCTTTCTAGTATGGATGTACTCTATCGTATTGCCATGTGGGTTTCTGGTGTGGCGTTATTAATTATGACGCTAGTGATTCCAGTCGGAATATTCGCACGCTATGTATTAAATGCCGCATTATCCTGGCCAGAACCCATTTCAATTATTTGTATGGTGACATTTACTTTTGTCGGCGCCGCCGTCAGTTATCGTTCCAACTCACATATTGCTGTCAGTATGTTAACCGACAGATTGCCAGAATCCGGTAAGAAGATTTGCGTTCATCTGTCTAATATCCTGATGCTCCTGATCAGCCTGTTTATTCTCTATTACAGCACATTGCTTTGTCTGGAATTATGGGAACAACCCGTGGCGGAGTTCCCATTATTAACCGCGGGTGAAAGTTATTTACCGCTGCCTCTCGGTTCATTCATCACCGTACTCTTCATCATCGAAAAAATGTTTTTCGGCCCGCAGGATAAACGCCCTGTGGTAATGCTTGGCAGTGCTTAATTCGGAGCCAATACCATGGATGCATTTATTCTCATAGCCTCACTGGCTGTGCTGTTAGCGGTTGGCGTTCCCGTCGCCTACGCGGTCGGGTTGAGCGCCATTGTTGGCGCGTTTTGGATCGATCTACCACTTGAGGCGGTCATGATCCAGATTACCAACGGCGTGAACAAATTTTCGCTGCTGGCAATTCCTTTTTTTATTCTGGCCGGGGCAATCATGGCCGAAGGCGGCATCGCTCGTCGGCTGGTCAGCTTCGCTTACATCTTTGTCGGCTTTATTCGCGGCGGCTTATCGCTGGTTAACATCGTCGCCTCAACGTTTTTCGGTGCAATCTCCGGCTCTTCCGTCGCAGACACGGCTTCAATCGGTTCGGTGATGATCCCAGAGATGGAGAAAAAAGGTTATCCGCGTGATTTCTCCGCTGCCGTCACCGCCAGCGGTTCCGTGCAGGCCATTCTGACCCCGCCGAGCCACAACTCTGTAATCTACTCGCTGGCCACCGGTGGTACAGTTTCGATTGCCTCGCTGTTTATCGCAGGGATCCTACCCGGTCTGCTGCTCAGCCTGACCATGATGGTGATGTGTGTTGGTTTTGCCCATCGGCGCGGTTATCCAAAAGGTGAACGTGTACCGTTCCGTCAGGCGCTGAAAATCTTTGTCGATACCCTGTGGGGATTGATGACGGTCGTCATCATCATGGGCGGGATTCTGTCCGGTATTTTTACCGCGACTGAGTCTGCGGCCATCGCCTGTCTGTGGTCCTTTTTCGTGACCATGTTTATCTATAAAGATTACAAGTGGTCGGAACTGCCCAGGCTGATGTACCGCACGGTCAAAACCGTGACGATCGTGATGATCCTGATCGGCTTCGCCTCCGCATTCGGTGCCATTATGACCTACATGCAGTTGCCCGCCCGAATTACCGAGTTTTTCACCTCCATTTCGGATAACAAGTACATCATCCTGATGTGGATTAACATCATGCTGCTGCTAATCGGTACGCTGATGGACATGGCGCCGCTGATCCTGATCCTAACGCCCGTTCTGCTGCCCGTCGCCCTCTCGCTCGGTATCGATCCGGTGCATTTCGGCATGATCATGCTGGTGAACCTCGGGATCGGCCTGATTACACCGCCGGTGGGGTCAGTACTTTTTGTCGCCAGTGCGGTAAGTAAGCAGAAGATAGAACAGGTCGTGAAAGCGATGCTGCCTTTCTACTGTGGGCTTTTCATGGTGCTAATGCTGGTCACTTATATTCCCGCCATCTCGCTCTGGCTGCCCAAATTCTTCGGCGTGCATACGGGTTAGCACATTAAAATTGCGCCATGTTGATTAACTGCAATACAGAAGACATGGCGCTTTCCTTGCCTTTCCCTACCTGAAATATTTTCACCTACCTCTAATCTTACCCTACTCAAGCCCACATGCCGCCCCAGCCGTGATAACGTAGGGTTAATACATCGAATAACGCCTCCTTATTTCCTCACACTTTTGCTATCAGGAATATCTGGCGTATTGGATCATCCGGCAGGATTGAATAGAAAAGGTAATAGTGGTTATGACAAGCAAAAAACCGGCAACCGCGTTAGTCGCCGCAGGACGCAGTAAGAAATTCACCCACGGTTCCGTAAATCCCGTTATCCAGCGCGCTTCTTCGCTGGTATTCGATACCGTGCAGGACAAGAAGCATGCCGCCATTAACCGGGCTAAAGGGGCGCTGTTCTATGGTCGCCGCGGTACGCTAACCCATTTCTCATTTCAGGAAGCGATGGTGGAGCTGGAAGGCGGCGCAGGTTGCGCGTTATATCCTTGTGGAGCGGCTGCCGTTTCTAACGCGATCTTCTCTTTCGTCACGGCAGGCGATCATATTCTGGTGACGGAGTCGGCCTACGAACCCACACAGGATTTCTGCACCAAAGTGCTCAAAAAAATGAACGTCAGCACCACCTATTTCGATCCGCTCATCGGTGCCGGCATTGCCGAACTGATCCAGCCCAATACCAAAGTCGTCTTTCTCGAATCGCCCGGCTCCATCACCATGGAAGTCCATGATGTGCCAGCGATCGTACAAGCCGTGCGCCGCATCAATCCCGACATCGTTATCATGATTGATAATACCTGGGCAGCAGGCATTTTATTCAAAGCGCTCGACTTCGATATTGATATCTCCATTCAGGCGGGTACGAAATACATCGTCGGCCATTCCGATGCCATGCTCGGTACGGCGGTGGCGAATGAGCGCTGCTGGGCGCAGTTGCGCGAACACTCTTACCTGATGGGGCAAATGGTAGACGCCGATACCGCCTATGTCGCCAGCCGTGGCCTGCGCACGCTGGGCGTCAGGCTCAAACAGCATCAGGAAAGCAGCATCCGCATTGCGAAATGGCTAGCGGAACGCCCTGAAGTCGCCGTCGTTAATCACCCTGCGCTGCCGGGATGCAAAGGGCATGAATTCTACGAACGCGATTTCAACGGCTGCAACGGCTTGTTCTCCTTTGTGCTGAAAGAGAAATTAAGCAAAGAGGCGCTGGCGCACTATCTGGATCATTTTGAGCACTTCAGCATGGCGTATTCCTGGGGGGGCTTTGAGTCTCTGATTCTGGCAAATCAGCCGGAAGAACTTGCGGCTATCCGCCCGGTGAGCGGCGTGGACTTTACCGGCACACTTATTCGGTTACATATTGGACTTGAAGACAGTGACGATCTGATCGACGATCTGGCCGCGGGTTTCAGTAGGCTGAGCGCTTAGTCTGGCAAGATATCAGCAGGCTCACCGCAGCCAAACGACAAGAAACAAAATATATACCCTAAATAATTCGAGTTTCAGGACAAAACGTTAACGTTTTGAACAACGCGAAGCATTAGCCCTTTAGGCTGAGGAATCCCCAGAAAACAAGACAGGCATAGAGTTTTATGATCT
>NZ_JBJXVK010000029.1:0-65138 GCF_046159765.1 Pectobacterium artocarpous | reverse complement strand
TGTTGGAGTGAACATATCAAAAACAGGCAATTACACAATTTAAATTACAGTCTCCCCGAAGGCCTTATTTGGTGATATGTCATGAAGAGCACTTAATAGCTTTCAGTGACTCAAGCTGGCTAAGTCTTGCCTGAGCTTTCTTTCTTACCTCGCTTTTAGCCATGCCGTTACCAATACCGAAGTCCCCCATAAAACCCAGAACAGTGCGCCCATCAAATTGACCAGTACTCTCTATCTTATTTTGTATGAAATACTCTGGCAGCTAATGATATGAGCATCAAAAAACCTATCACTATTTTTATAATACCAACAATAACTAAATAACTTTGCATATTATCGCTCCACTTTAGCCAGTCCCTGCTGATTGCCGGGGAACGGCGAAGCGGCATTCATAAATTGAGTTACCTGTTCCAGTAACTGCCACATGTACCGGCACTGATGATTTCGCGTTATTGTTTCGTGTAACGACAACCACAGCCGCTCGATTGGATTCAGCCATGGCGAGTAGGTCGGCAGGAACAACAACCGGAATTTCCTGTTCTTTTCCAGCCAGCACTCCACTTTGCGGCTTTTGTGGATGATGTAGTTATCCACTATCAGCGTGATGGTTTTCGCTCGCCGATATGTGCGGCGTAACGCCTCTAACAGACTTTGCTGTTGCCGCTGACGTGGTGGACTCGTCCTGTACCCGAATGCAGTGCGCCGGCCAGATAATGCTTTTGGTTCTTTCCCGGCGTGGCGATACGCTTCTGCTGCCCTCTGGGCATCCAGTCCGCGCCGATTTTAGGGTTCAGGTCGATATCGACTTCATCCTGATAAAACACAGGATGCTCTGTTTGCTCCTGAGTCAGCGCCCGCTCAATGGCGAATCGCTTTTCATCATAATGCGGGTCTTTGATTTTCAGCGTCGGCGTGGCTCTGCGCCAGACAATACCTGCCTGTCTCAGGTATCGGTGCAAGGTGGCGGGATGAAGCGCCACATTAAAAAGCCGGTTGACGATGAGCGCCAGTAGCTCGGTGCTCCAGCGGGAGCGCAGCCAACCAAAATCCTGTGGAGAACGCTGTACCAGAAGCGGCAGGATGTGCAGGATATCCGCGACCGGCCAGCGAGGCGCACGTCCGGGCTTGAGGCTTTTTAGTCCATCAACACCATGAAAAGTTAACCAATTTATCCATCTTCCAACGGATGAACGAGCGGCACAGAGCAGTCTGGCGACGTCGGTGACGGTCATTCCCCGATGTAGCATCAGTATGGCGGTGAGTCGTCTGGAATAATGTTTATCACGTGTTTGTTGGGCTTCTTTACGCATTAATCGTCGTTCTTCATCAGGGATTGCTGCTATGATCGGCATCGCTCAGTCCGGTTGGTGATTTGTGATGTTTGGCGATTGATCAGATCGCACAACTCGGACTGAGTTCCCTTCAAGTGATCTACTATTTGGCGAAGCTATTTAGATGTTCTACTGTGGTGTTAATTAATCGTAGATAGCAAAAAACCCGCAGTTACGCGGGTTTAGATATTTTTTGCTGTTTAGCACAAAACTATTTCAGACGCAGATTTATTCCCACTCAATCGTCGCAGGTGGCTTACCCGATACGTCATAAACAACGCGGGAGATGCCGTCGACTTCGTTGATGATGCGGTTGGAGACGCGGCCTAAGAAGTCGTATGGCAAATGTGCCCAGTGCGCGGTCATAAAGTCGATGGTTTCTACCGCACGCAGTGAGACAACCCAATCGTATTTACGGCCATCGCCCATCACGCCTACGGAACGAACCGGCAGGAAGACGGTGAATGCCTGACTGACCTTGTTGTACAGGTCGGCTTTGTGCAGTTCTTCGATGAAGATCGCATCCGCACGACGCAGCAGGTCGCAATATTCTTTCTTCACTTCACCCAGCACGCGCACGCCCAGACCTGGGCCAGGGAACGGATGGCGGTAGAGCATGTTGTACGGCAGACCCAGTTCCAGACCGATCTTACGTACTTCGTCTTTGAACAGTTCTTTCAGCGGCTCAACCAGACCCAGCTTCATCTCTTTCGGCAGGCCACCTACGTTGTGGTGGGACTTGATCACATGCGCTTTGCCCGTCGCAGAAGCCGCTGATTCGATCACGTCCGGGTAGATGGTGCCTTGCGCTAACCATTTCACGTCTACTTGCTTGCTCGCTTCTTCATCGAATACTTCAACAAACACGCGACCGATGATTTTACGCTTAGCTTCTGGATCGTTTTCACCAGCCAGTTCGCCCAGGAAGCGATCTTCCGCCGCCACATGCACAATGTTCAGACCGAAATGATCGCCGAACATTTCCAGCACCTGATCGGCTTCGTTCAGGCGCAACAGGCCGTTATCGACAAACACGCAAGTCAGGCGGTCACCAATCGCGCGGTGCAGCAGCATCGCGGTAACGGAAGAATCCACACCGCCAGACAGGCCCAGAATCACTTTGTCGCTGCCTACCTGCTCACGAATACGTGTCACCGCATCGTCGATAATCTTGGCGGGCGTCCACAGTGCATCACACTGGCAGATATCACGCACAAAACGCTCTAACATGCGCTGGCCCTGACGGGTGTGCGTCACTTCCGGATGGAACTGTACGCCGTAAAAACGCTTCTCTTCGTTCGCCATGATGGCAAACGGACAGGTATCGGTGCTAGCAACGGTGGTAAACCCTTCAGGGATTGCCGTCACTTTGTCGCCGTGGCTCATCCAGACATCCAGCAGCGGTGCACCTGCGGCGCTCAACGCATCCTGAATATCACGCACCAGCGCGCTATCGGTCTTCACTTCTACCTGCGCATAACCAAACTCACGCTCGTTGGAACCTTCAACGTGGCCGCCCAGCTGCATCGCCATCGTCTGCATGCCGTAACACACGCCTAATACCGGTACGCCAGCATTAAACACGTATTCTGGCGCACGCGGGCTGCCAAACTCCGTAGTGCTTTCCGGGCCGCCGGACAGGATGATCCCGTTCGGATTAAACCCGCGAATCTGCGCTTCCGTGACATCCCATGCCCACAGTTCACAGTAAACGCCCAGTTCACGCACGCGACGTGCAACCAGCTGCGTGTACTGCGAGCCGAAATCCAGAATAAGAATGCGGTGTTGATGAATGTTTTGAGTCATGAGGAGCATGTTCCAAAAAGCAAAAGACAAAAGCGAAAGAAAAAAGTAAACCCATCTGGCCGCTCGGCCTTACACAAAGGCAGAGCGGCGCAAAATAGTACAGGGTTTATAGCGTTAAATCACCTTATGAACCCATACGGTAGTTCGGTGACTCTTTAGTAATGGTAACGTCGTGAACGTGGCTTTCCTGAATGCCCGCGCCGCTGATGCGTACAAACTCAGCCTGCGTGCGCAGTGCGTCGATAGTCGCGCAACCGGTCAGACCCATACAGGAGCGCAAGCCGCCCATCTGCTGGTGAACGATCTCTTTCAGGCGGCCTTTATAGGCTACGCGGCCTTCGATACCTTCCGGCACCAGTTTGTCGGCAGCGTTATCGGTCTGGAAGTAACGGTCTGATGAGCCTTTGGACATCGCGCCCAGTGAACCCATACCGCGATAAGATTTGAATGAACGACCTTGATACAGTTCGATTTCACCCGGAGATTCTTCCGTACCCGCCAGCATAGAACCGACCATGACACAGGCCGCGCCTGCTGCAATGGCTTTAGCGATGTCGCCGGAGAAGCGGATACCGCCGTCGGCGATGACCGGAATGCCCGTGCCTTCCAGCGCTTCAACCGCATCGGAAATCGCCGTAATTTGCGGTACACCTACGCCAGTCACGATACGCGTTGTACAGATAGAACCAGGACCGATACCCACTTTCACCGCGCTGACGCCTGCTTCAACCAGCGCTTTTGCGCCCGCGCCCGTCGCAACGTTACCGCCGATAATTTCGAGGTTCGGGTATTTCGCACGCGTTTCACGAATACGCTGCAATACGCCTTCGGAATGGCCATGTGAGGAGTCGATCAGCAGAACGTCAACGCCTGCGGCAACCAGCGCATCAACGCGCTCTTCGTTACCCGCACCTGCCCCAACTGCCGCGCCAACGCGCAGACGACCGTGCTGGTCTTTACAGGCGTTTGGCTTACGTTCGGCTTTCTGGAAATCTTTTACCGTGATCATGCCGATCAGGTGGAATGTGTCGTCAACAACCAGCGCTTTCTCTACGCGTTTTTCGTGCATCTTTTGCAACACGACATCACGGGCTTCTCCTTCTTTAACGGTAACCAGACGCTCTTTTGGCGTCATGAACGCGCTAACCGGTTTTTCCAAATCGGTCACAAAACGCACGTCACGACCGGTGATGATACCGACCAGTTCGTTGTCTTTCGCGACAACCGGGTAGCCCGCAAAGCCATTACGCTCGGTTAGTTCCTTCACTTCACGCAGTGTGGTTTCTGGCGTGACGGTCTGTGGATCGACCACAACGCCACTTTCGTGTTTTTTCACGCGGCTCACTTCTTCAGCCTGACGCTCAATTGACATGTTTTTATGAATAAAGCCCAGACCGCCTTCCTGCGCCAGCGCAATAGCCAGGCCGGATTCGGTAACGGTATCCATCGCTGCGGACAGCATAGGAATATTCAGGCGAATGTTTTTCGTCAACTGCGTGGACAGATCGGCAGTGTTAGGCAGAACGGTAGAATGAGCGGGAACCAGGAGGACGTCGTCAAACGTCAGTGCTTCTTTAGCGATACGTAGCATGGGCAATATCTCACCAAGGTGGATGTAAGAATAGATAAAATATTGCCGTGGCATTATACAGAGCGTAATCGGTTGCCTCCAGCATTATTTTACTAAAATGCTTGATTACCTGTTGCAGGTAGGTAGTATCGATTAATTAAGTGACTGTTTTAAAATTTGATCTGGCTCACAATGTCTCAATTTCCCTCCTCTGCAATTTTTACCGTTAGCCGGCTGAATCAGACGGTTAGGCAACTGCTGGAAATGGAAATGGGCCAGATTTGGCTCTCCGGCGAAATTTCCAACCTGTCTCAGCCCTCGTCCGGCCATTGGTATTTCACGCTAAAAGACGAGCGTGCGCAGGTGCGCTGCGCGATGTTCCGCACCAGCAACCGCAGGGTGACGTTTCGTCCACAAAACGGCCAGCAGGTGCTGATTCGCGCCACTATCACGCTGTATGAACCCCGTGGCGACTATCAGTTGCTGGCGGAAAGTATGCAGCCGGCTGGCGACGGTCTGTTGCAGCAGCAGTTTGAACAACTCAAGCAGAAACTCGCTGCCGAAGGATTGTTCGACCAGCAGTTTAAGCAGGTGCTCCCCTCTCCCGCCAAACAAGTCGGCGTGATTACGTCAGCCAGCGGTGCCGCCCTGCACGATATCTTGCAGGTATTGCAGCGCCGCGACCCGTCGTTGCCGGTGATCGTGTATCCCACGTCAGTGCAAGGCGCGGAGGCGCCGTTACAGATTGTTCGCGCTATTGAGTTGGCTAACCAGAGAGATGAGTGTGACGTGTTAATCGTCGGACGCGGTGGCGGCTCGCTGGAAGATCTGTGGAGCTTTAATGACGAGCGAGTCGCCCGCGCCATGTTCGCCAGCCACATTCCTATCGTCAGCGCCGTCGGCCATGAAACCGATGTCACCATCGCCGATTTTGTGGGTGACCTGCGCGCGCCTACTCCATCCGCCGCTGCCGAGTTAGTGAGTCGTAACCAACTGGAGCTATTGCGCCAGATACAGTCCCAGCGCCAGCGTCTGGAAATGGCGATGGATTATTACCTTGCACAACGCAACCGAGACTTCACCCGCTTGCACCACCGCTTACAGCAGCAGCACCCGCACCTGCGGCTGGCACGTCAGCAGGCACAGTTGGTCAAACTGCGTCAGCGGCTGGATGATGCCATGCAGCAGCAGCTCAGACAGAGCTCACGTCAGAGTGAACGCTTACAACAGCGCCTGATGCAACAACAGCCTCACACCCGAATTCATCGTGCGCAGCAACGTTTACAGCAGCTTAGCTATCAGATGCAAAGTACAGTGGAACGCCAGTTAAATCAGAACAAGCAGAAGCTAGGCATCGCCTGTTCGCGACTGGAAGGCGTTAGCCCGCTGGCGACGCTGGCACGCGGCTATAACGTCACCACCGCCTCGGACGGTAAGGTATTAAAAAATGTCACACAAATTACGCCTGGTGAAACGCTGAAAACCCGTTTGCAGGACGGCTGGGTAGAAAGTCAGGTCACGACGCTGGTACCGAATCCAGATTCCGTGAAAAAGCAGAGAAAACCTTCATCCCGGGCGCCAAAATAGGGCGATCGTCATAAAAGGCGTTGAATGGGGATTTATCCTAAAACGACGGTGCCCCCCCATTATTGCCCCCGGTATCTGAACTATACTCATTTCCAGTTCACTAACTTATATTCACCGTTTTCACCACACGGATTCCGGCCTCTGAGCGGAGGGGCCGATAAGATACAAGACAGTGAACGTTGTTGATCGTCTGTGTTGCCCCTGATGAGCGTTTTCAAGGAGATGAGGTATGAAATCCAGACCGATTTGTAGCGTGATTCCCCCTTATATTTTGCATCGCATTGTTGCAAACGGCACAGACGAACAGCGCCACTGCGCGCAACAAACGCTGATGCACGTTCAGTCATTAATGGTCAGCCATAATCCGCGCCCGGAGCCCCATGAGAAATTACCCGCCGGACAGGCTAATCGCAGCATCCACGATGCCGAACAACAACAACAGTTGCCCGGCAAGCTGGTCCGTGCGGAAGGCCAACCCAGCAACGATGATATCGCCGCCGATGAAGCCTATAACTACCTGGGCATTACCTATGATTTTTTCTGGAAGATTTTCCAACGCAATTCGCTGGACTCAGAGGGGCTGTCGCTGACTGGCACAGTGCATTACGGTCAGGATTACCAGAACGCCTTCTGGAACGGGCAACAGATGGTATTCGGGGATGGTGACGGTAAAATCTTTAATCGCTTCACGATTGCGCTTGATGTAATCGCGCATGAACTCACTCACGGCATTACCGAAAACGAAGCGGGGCTGATTTATTTCCGACAGTCCGGCGCACTGAATGAATCACTGTCCGATGTCTTTGGTGCCATGGTCAAACAGTATCATTTGGGGCAAACCGCTGAACAGGCCGATTGGCTTATCGGTGCCGAATTGCTGGCGGACGGCATTCGTGGCATGGCACTGCGATCGATGTCTCAGCCAGGTACGGCGTATGATGATGAATTGTTGGGTATCGATCCTCAGCCCTCTCATATGAGCGAATATGTGAACACACGCGAAGACAATGGCGGCGTGCACCTAAACTCAGGCATTCCCAACCGGGCATTCTATCTGACGGCCATCGCGCTGGGCGGGCATTCCTGGGAAAAAGCGGGTCGCATCTGGTATGACACACTCTGCGATAAAGCGCTGCCGCAAAATGCGGACTTCGAGATTTTCGCACGCCATACGATTCAGCATGCCGCTAAGCGTTTTAACCACACCGTTGCCGACATCGTCATGCAGTCGTGGGATACGGTGGGTGTTGAAGTACGTCAAGAGTTCCTATGAAGACGCTGCCGGAGCTCAACGAAGACGCTATCATTGAACTGGCGCGTGAAGGGGGATTCGCCTGGCTCCCCAAGCTGGCGGGGCCGCGACGCTTCGCGCTCGCCAGCATGCCGCCATCTGAGCGAGAACGCATTTGTAATGCGATCCGTCATGCCTTTCCTCAGGCTCGCGAACCCGGTGAACCAGACGGCCCAGGGCGTGGTGACCAGTTCTATTACCGCATCCACATCAGCTACCGTCACCCGCAGCAGAATCAGTATGCCGATGTTATCTTGCTGATCCCCGAAGATCGAGCGCCATCGGAGTTAACCGAGTTGTGGCGCAGCGGCGTGCAGGACTAACTAACAATAAGATTAATCAGCAGGAATGTAGCTGAGCACCACCTGCCGCTTGGAAATCATCCCATGCTGCTGGCAGAAGTAATCTACCGCGCCACAGGCTTTCAGTTCCTGAAGCAAGTGCTTACATCCAGGGCATGCAGCCTCACGCAGATAACGCTGCTGGCATTCCTCACATCGGAACGAACCATCAGGCTGCCACAGCATCACGTGGTGACAATCAGGACAAAGCGCATCCATCTTTTTCTCCTCCATTTCGCTATCAATAACGGGCAGTATCAGACGTTAAATAACACCGAGTGAACGCAGCACGTACAGCCCAATAGCAATTGGGAAAAATGCGCCGACCGTCGTCAATCCAATAATGTTCGCTGCCAGCGTGGCGTTTCCGCCCATTGCGCGAGTCATTGCATAGCTACCTGCTGCGGTTGGCGTTGAGGAAAACAGAAAGATAATCCCCAGCTCAACACCGCGAAATCCAACCAGCCATCCACCCAGCGTGAGCAACCCCGGCACAACCAATATCTTCGCCACCGACGCCAGCACAGCAACATTGGACGAACGAAACATACTGCGCCACTCCAGACTGGCTCCGGCACACAACAGCGCCAGCGGTAACGCCATTGAGGAAATAAAGCCACTGGTCTGCTTAATGACGCCAGGCATTGGCAGTTGGCTTTGGCCATAGGCCGCGCCAAGAAGCAGACCGATAATCAGCGGATTTGTCACAATGCCGCGCAACAGTTGGCTTACCGGAATCTTCTGCTCAGGCGATTGCCGCTGCAAGCTGCGAGTCAGCGTAATGACAGACAGAGCGTTAAACATAATGACCGTCACCATCAAATACAGTGAGCCAATCGCAATGCCTTCATCGCCATAGGCGCTCATCGCAAACGCCAGTCCCATTACACCGGTATTCGAACGGAACCCACCTTGCACAAAGATGCCGCGTTCCTTTGGATCCTTGACCAATTTCACTGCCGCGATTTCCAGCAGCAGAAATGTCGCCAATGTCCCTATCGTGCCATACACCACCAGCGGCCACTGGCTTGTGAAAGACTGGTGATTGCCCGCAACACTAAAAAACAGCAGACAGGGAAGAGAAAGATTAAATACAAGCCGCATTGCCGTATCACAAAATGCATCATTCAGCAGATTGAGCTTGCGTAACGCGATACCTATCAACAACATAAACACATTAGGCATCGTGACGTTGAAGGCGAAACTCCAGGTTTCCCAGGACATGACTTTCCTTGATGATTATGGGTTTTGTTAACGACTTTTCGCTTCGTTTCTGACAAAACGGGGCAAATATTGCTATTCGCCCCATTAATACATCACTTACCTTTTTTAATATGTGACATCAAACGCTTACGCTTGCGTAGCTGGTTTGGCGTCAGCGTGTTACGCTTGTCTGCAAAGGGGTTTTCCCCTTCTTTAAATTGAATACGAATCGGCGTGCCCATTACGTCCAACGAACGACGATAGTAGTTCATCAGATAGCGCTTGTAAGAATCCGGCAGGTCTTTCACCTGATTACCGTGGATCACCACAATCGGCGGGTTATAGCCTCCCGCATGCGCATATTTCAGCTTCACACGGCGACCGCGCACCAACGGCGGCTGGTGGTCGTCTGATGCCATTTGCATGATACGGGTCAACATCGCCGTACTGACGCGACGGGTGGCGCACGCATAGGCTTCAGTTACGGACTCAAACAGGTTGCCTACGCCGCTGCCGTGTAACGCGGAAATAAAGTGAATACGAGCAAAATCGATAAAACCGAGGCGCAGATCCAGCGTCTCTTTCACCTGCTCACGTACTTCCTGTGACAAGCCATCCCACTTATTGACCACGATCACCAGTGAACGCCCACTATTGAGGATAAAGCCCAGCAGCGAGAGGTCCTGATCGGAAATACCTTCACGCGCGTCAATAACCAACAATACCACGTTGGCATCTTCAATCGCCTGCAACGTTTTGATGACGGAGAATTTTTCTACCGTGTCCGTCACTTTACCGCGCTTACGCACCCCGGCGGTATCAATCAGAATGTATTCGCGTTCATCGCGCACCATTGGAATGTAGATACTGTCGCGCGTCGTACCCGGCATGTCGTATACCACCACGCGTTCTTCACCCAGAATACGGTTAGTGAGCGTGGACTTACCCACATTCGGACGCCCAACAATCGCCAGTTTGATCGGCAAATCTTCAGGATTGAAATCGTCTTCGGCTTCTTCTTCGCTGGCCTGCCCTACCGCTTCTAACTCCGCCCAGTAAGCCGCGTTCTCTTCTTCTTCAGTCAACTCGACCGGCTCTTCGATTTCATCCTGTACAAACGGCAGCAGAACCGTTTCCAGCAATGAGGTCACACCACGACCGTGAGACGCGGCGATAGGGTACACCTCGCCCATTCCAAGCGAGTAGAAATCTGCCGTAACCATATCCGGATCAAGGCCATCGGTTTTGTTTGCGACCAACACCGTTGTTTTTTCACGGCTGCGCAAATGTTTCGCAATGCCTTCATCCGCAGGCATCAGTCCCGCGCGGGCATCCACCATGAACAGCACGATATCCGCTTCTTCAATCGCCACCAGCGATTGACCCGCCATGCGGGTTTCCACACCATCTTCCGTACCGTCGATCCCACCGGTATCGACGATAATAAATTCATGCCCTTCCACTTCTGCACGACCATACTTGCGGTCACGAGTCAGCCCAGGGAAATCCGCCACCAATGCATCACGAGTGCGCGTTAAGCGGTTAAATAGCGTGGATTTCCCCACATTCGGGCGCCCGACCAGCGCGACGACAGGTATCATTGTTACAACCTCATTGCTTATATTTCAATACGTTACAGCGAAATGCTCGCTGACGATAAAAAGACGAAACGGCCCCTGATAGTGTCAGGAGCCGTTGTGGTTACACATGCAAAAGTGGTAACACATTCAAAAGTACGAGCACATTCAAAAGCACGGTGCTCCACATCAATACGGGGGTTACCTAGCGGGTGAACGCGTAAACATCACCGTTTTTCGCCTGAATCAGCAACTTGTCACTGGCAATCACAGGCTTGCTCAGGAAGCCAGAGCTGTCCACTTTTTGCTGTGCCACGAAACGACCATCCGCCGTATTCAGCCAGTGCAGATACCCTTCGGCATCACCCACCACCAGATAACCGTTATACAACGCCGGAGCCGTTAAGTTTCGGTGCAGCAGATCGCTTTGACGCCACAGACTCACGCCGCCGTTAGTGTTCAATGCAACAACACGATCATCCTGATCGACCAGATAGATGCGGTCACCGTCAATGATGAAATCATGTACTGAGCCCAGTTCGCGTTTCCACAGAATCTGACCGGAACGCAGATCCAGCGCGGTCATATTGCCATTGTAACCCAGTGCGTAAACCACTTCGCCCGCGACAACTGGTGTCGTGTCTACATCGTTCAGACGATCGATTTCGGTCGCACCGCTTGGCTTTGAAATACGCTGCTGCCAGATAAGCTGACCTTGGTTGATCATCACAGCATTCACACGACCGTTGTCGCCACCCACAATCGCCGCTCCAAATGCGGTTGTCGGGGCTGATTCGCCGCGCAGAGACAGCGTCGGCATATCCAGGTTGACGCTCCACTTGATAGCGCCATCCGCTTCATTCAATGCCTGCAACATGCCGTTACCAGTGTGAATCAGTACCACACCGTCGCTGACGACAGGGCGAGACAGCGCTTCACCTGCCACTTTCGTCTGCCATACTGGCGCACCATCTTCCGTGTTCAGCGCATAAACCTGCGCCTTTTCACTACCGACATAGACATGATTGCCAGAAACGGTTACGCCGCCAGACAGCAGCGCCGGATTATTGCGGGAGAAGAAGTTGGTCTTCTCCGACAGATCGGCACGCCAAATCTCTTTGCCGTCATTCAGATCCATCGCTTTCACAGTGCCACGACGATCGGCGGCAAAAACGCGGTTATCCTGCCATGCGGGGTGAAGATTGGAATAAAACTCACCAATACCACTCCCAACCGAGCTGTTCCACACCTTAGTTGGCGTGAACTGGTTTTCCACCTGCGGCAGTGGAGACATAGTGACGACATCTTCTTCGCTGTTAAACAGCGAGCATCCGCTCAGCAGGGCAACAGAAACCAGTCCTACCAAAAGTGTTTTACGCAATTGCATGGAATTCCTCTTAGCTGGACAGGTTATTCAGTTTCATACGCAGTAACGCTTGCTGTGCCTGCGATGGGTTGGAAGACAACCCTTTGTTGTAAGCATCACGCGCAGCCTGATTATCCCCTTTGCTCGCCAGGATATCGCCACGCACTTCCGCCGCCTGTGATGCCCAGCCTTCCAGCTTGATGGCATCCAGCGTTTTCAGCGCGTCATCCGCTTTGTTTTCCTGTAGCTGAACCCGCGCCAAACGCAGGTTCACCACCGCCAGCAGGTCGGCGTCTTTAGTCTGCGACTGTGCCTGTACCAATTGCTGTTCTGCTTTCGCAAAATCTTTTTGATCAACGTAATGACGAGCCAATTCCAGAGAAGCCAGCGCACCGTAGGCATTTTTATTCTCGGCCGTAAATTTCTCGGTTGCCGCAATCGCATCAGCTTTGCCTTCGGCTAATTGTTCCGTCACCTGCTGATAGGATGCGGACGCCGCCATCACGCTATCATTCTGGTGGTTTTGCCAGAAACGCCAGCCAACCAGTGCGCCGACGCCCAGCACAACACCGACAACTAACGCCTTTCCGTTCTCCGCGAGGAAACGACGTAGTGCATCAACCTGTTCATTCTCTGTGGTATAGACTTCCACGGTGTCTCTCTCCTCAATCCAGTAACGTTGCCAGCCGCGATGCGAGGTCGGCCTGTGCCAATGTATCCTGTTCGCCATTGCTCAGGTTTTTCACCACAACCTGACCGGCTGCCACTTCATTTTCACCTAATACCAATGCGACGCGGGCACCCCATTTGTCGGCTCGGGCGAACTGTTTCTTAAAGTTGCCACCACCGTAGTTGGTCATCAGTTTCAACTGCGGCAGCGCATCACGTAATTTCTCCGCGAGTTGCATTGCCGCCACCTGCGTTCCTGCACCGGAAGAAATCAGATAAACATCCACGCTCGGTTGCGCTTTGAAGTCGGGGTTCACCGACTGAACCAACAGAACAAGACGCTCCAGCCCCATAGCGAAGCCGACCGCTGGCGTCGCATGACCGCCCAGTTGTTCCACCATACCATCATAACGTCCACCGGCACAGACCGTGCCCTGAGCGCCCAGACTGGTGGTGACCCATTCAAACACGGTGCGGTTATAGTAATCCAAACCACGAACCAGACGTGGATTAACGGTATATGGGATACCAGACTGCGTTAAAAGTTCACCCAGCGCCTCAAAGTGTATGCGCGATTCGTCATCCAGATAGTCTGTCAGCACTGGCGCATCGTTTAACAGCACCTGAATCTGCGGATTTTTCGTATCCAGAACACGCAGTGGGTTAGTGTACATGCGGCGAAGGCAGTCTTCATCAAGCTGATCTTTATGCTGTTCGAGGAACGCCACCAACGCTTCTCGATAGCGGGCACGCGCGTCCAGTGAACCAATCGAGTTCAATTCAAGCTTCACATGATCGGCGATGCCCAGCACCCGCCACCAGCGAGCAGTCATGAGGATCAGTTCAGCATCAATATCCGGCCCTTGCAGACCAAACACTTCACAGCCCAATTGATGGAACTGACGATAACGCCCTTTCTGCGGACGCTCGTAGCGGAACATCGGGCCGACATACCACAGGCGCTGTTCCTGATTATAGAGAATACCGTGCTCAATACCGGCGCGAACGCAACCTGCCGTCCCTTCTGGGCGCAGAGTCAGGCTATCGCCATTGCGATCGTCAAAGGTATACATCTCTTTTTCGACGACATCGGTCACTTCACCGATAGCGCGTTTAAACAGCGGTGTTTGCTCAACAATCGGCAAACGAATTTCATTATAGCCGTAGCCGCTGAGTACCTGTTTCAGGCTGTTTTCAATACGCTGCCACAATGCCGTTTCGGCTGGCAGGTAATCGTTCATGCCGCGAATGGCTTGAATATTTTTTGCCACGTCAGTTCTCTATGCGTTTTTCAAAAAATAAACCCGATTATAGAGGGATTGTCGTCGCATCTTCAATGCGGGGCATCCCCATCGGGTTCAGGAATCGTGAACTATGCGGGTGGCGGCATACCGCCACACCGTCAGAGTTATTTATCCACCAGATTGACGGTAATACGCTGATTTTCGTCCATCATGGAGGCTTTCGCGCGAATCTTGGCTTCTAACTGATCGATCATCTGTTCGTTATCGAAGCGCTCTCTCTGCCGCACACCGTCTTCATAGAAGCCGCTCTTGTTGTGGCCGCCTGTGACACCGATGGTTGACACTAGCGCTTCACCGGGACCATTCACCACACAGCCGATAATCGACACATCCATCGGCGTGATGATGTCTTCCAGCCGTTGTTCCAGCGCGTTCACCGTCCCGATCACGTCAAACTCCTGACGGGAACAGGTCGGGCAAGCAATAAAGTTGATTCCGCGTGAACGAATACGCAGTGACTTCAGGATATCGAAGCCGACTTTAACTTCTTCAACCGGATCGGCCGCCAGCGAGATACGCAGCGTGTCGCCAATACCTTCAGACAGTAACAGTCCGAGGCCGATAGCCGATTTCACCGCACCGCTACGCGCCCCACCCGCTTCGGTGATGCCGAGGTGCAATGGCTGATCGATACGCGCCGCCAGCAGGCGATAAGACTGTACGGCCAGAAAAACGTCCGAGGCTTTGACGCTGACTTTAAACTGATCGAAGTTCAGGCGATCGAGAATATCGACATGGCGCATCGCCGATTCCAGCAGCGCTTCCGGCGTTGGTTCACCGTATTTTTCCTGCAAATCTTTTTCCAGCGAACCGCCGTTTACACCAATGCGGATCGGGATATTTTTATCACGCGCGCAATCGACAACTGAGCGAATACGCTCTTCGTTACCAATATTGCCGGGGTTGATACGCAGACAATCAACGCCGTACTCCGCGACTTTCAGCGCGATACGGTAGTCAAAATGGATGTCGGCGACGAGCGGGACATTCACCTGCTGTTTAATCAGCTTAAAGACTTCTGCCGCGTCCATCGTTGGCACGGAGACACGGACAATATCCACTCCCACGCGCTCCAGCGATCTGATTTGATTGACGGTAGCTTCAACGTCGGTGGTTCGGGTGTTGGTCATGGATTGTACCGCAATCGGCGCACCATCACCTACAGGCACCTTGCCGACGTAAATCCGTTTTGATTTTCGACGGGTTATGGGTGCAGCGTTATGCATTACTTCATCTCCAACATTGCAGTCTTACCTAAACAGCACGTTATTCTGCGGTCAGCGTCAGGCGAGCAACCTGATTGCTGCGCACAAAGTGGCTTAAATCAACCGGCTTGCCTTGAAATTGAATCTGTACCGCAGCAGGTGCACCAATTTTAAGTTTATAGGGTGACTGACCATTCAGATTCAGCGTGCCGCCATGACGCTGCATGCCGCTGAACAGCTTTTTGCCACTGGCATCCGTCACTTCCAGCCAGCAGTCAGCCGTGAAAGTCATTACCAATGCATGGTCAGCAGAAACCGGATTGCCCTCCGCTATCGCAGCGGGTGCAACGGCACCAGCGCCTAACAATGTATTACTCTCAGGCGGCGCATTACCCGCAACCTGAGGCTGTGCGGCGTTCTCCTGTGAAGGTGATGGGCTGGAAGGTGTCGTTGATGGCATTGTGGCGGCAGCGGAAGAAGAAGGCGTTGAAGGTGTCGCCGCACCAGTCGCAGACAGGTCGACTGGAGTAGAAGTCGGTGCCACATCAGAATTCGATGTTGCTGCTTCCTGAGCAGCGCTGTTGTCCATCAACGGGACGGGCTGCCCTTCCGTTTGCGCCTGCATTGAACTGGCATGATCGACCATGCTGTTGATTTCCGCCTGTTGGGCTTGATGGTTTTGCCACCACCATGCGCCCGTTAGCCCCAGAACAACCAGCACGACCAGCCAGGTGATTGTCATCAACCAGCCATCACGCTTTTTGCGGCTTTTTTTCAGCGAAAAACTCTGCATCGGCGAGACAGAGATCGTTTTAGTTACGGCCTGTTTATCCACGGCGGGGAGCAGTTCATCTTCGGGTAAATGAACCAGTCTGGCATAAGAGCGGATATAGCCACGCAGAAAGGTCGGCGCTAAATCGGCAGGCGTCGTACCGTCTTCAATATCACGAACGGTGGAGATTTTAAGGCACAAACGCTCGGCAATAGTTTGCTGGGTAAATCCAAGACGTTCACGCGCCTCACGCAGACGTTCGCCGGGTAGTTTTGCTTCTGTCGTATCTTGAGTGGCTTCAGTATTCATTAGCTAAGAAATGCTGGTACTGTTTAGATTGTGGAAAACTTCGCGCCAGCACGTTGCCATAACGTTCTTTATCGCCATCATGGCCCGCCAACGCGGCGAAACGAATCTGTAACCATAAGCTTTCGGCACTGGCCGGAAGCCTATGCTGATAAACATCAAGCAGCAGCCGCGCTTGCTGATGTTTCCCGGCATCAAACTGTTTGTTTGCTTCCGCCAGCAAGGCACTGCCTTTCGTCGGGTCATATTTCAGCGCCCGATTTAATAAATTGCGCGCATTCTCAGTCTGCCCGGCATTGAAAAAGCAGTATCCCGCATTTTCCAACGCATCAGCAACCTGACTGTAATCAGGAAGTTGTGCAGCCGCACTAAACTGTCGCTGCGCCGCTACATACTGCCCTAAACCACACAGAAACGCACCGTAATTATTCATGACGCTGCCATTTTCCGGCACCATTTTCAACACATGCTGATAACGCTGTTCGGCCAGACGGTTTTCACCGATCCGATGTTCGTAAAGCGCCATCCCCAATTGTGTTCGATAATCCTGCGGAGCAATCGCCACCGCCTTTTCAAGATTCTGCCGAGCCGAATCCAGGTTATTGTGCGCCAGATACGCCAACCCCAGTTGCAAACGGGTTTGAGCGATCGCTGGAGTTGTCGCTTTCTGAGTCGAATGCACACATCCCGCCAGCACCAATACCACTGCGAAGAGGCCACTCAGCCAGTACGTTCCGCGTAATAAAGCGATTCTCTGTGATAGAGACAATCCCTGTGATAGAACCTTTGCCATCCCTGTTCCCTCTCGTTGTCATCCTTGCCAGACATCTTTTTGCCAGACCAGAGAGGTTACCTGAATATGAACAGCGTGGCGGTCAGACCTGATAACAACGCGGCGCGCCTCGCAATTTGCTCACCGTTGTCCTGCAAATCACCTTAGCAACAGAGGTCGGAAAATCGGGTTAGCGCTTCCACGCTAACCCGCGCGCCATTCGAAGTTAGACCGCTTTCACCGCGATAGGTTCACCCGCCATTTTCTTCTTCAGCGTACGTTTAGTTCTGTCCACGACTTCACCTGCTAACTGACCGCAGGCAGCATCAATGTCATCCCCACGCGTTTTACGGACGATCGTCGTGAAACCATACTCCATCAGCACTTTGGAGAAACGGTCAACGCGGCTGTTTGAACTACGGCCATACGGCGCCCCTGGGAACGGATTCCACGGAATCAGGTTGATCTTGCACGGCGTATCTTTCAGGCACTCAGCCAGTTGATGCGCGTGCTCGGTGCCGTCATTGATATGATCCAGCATCACATACTCGACGGTAACACGTCCTTGATTCGCATTGGATTTTTCCAGATAACGACGCACCGCGCTCAGGAACATCTCAATATTGTATTTTTTGTTGATCGGCATAATTTCGTTGCGTATGTCGTCGGTCGGCGCATGCAGTGAAATTGCCAGCGCGACATCAATCATATCGCCCAGTTTATCCAACGCCGGCACCACGCCTGATGTAGACAGCGTTACGCGACGCTTGGACAGGCCAAAGCCGAAATCATCCAGCATGATTTCCATCGCTGGCACCACGTTAGTCAGGTTCAGCAGCGGTTCGCCCATTCCCATCATTACCACGTTGGTGATCGGACGCTGGCCAGTAACCTTAAAGGCACCGATGATCTTCGCCGCACGCCACACCTGACCGATGATTTCCGATACGCGCAGGTTACGGTTAAAGCCCTGCTGCGCCGTTGAACAGAATTTGCACTCCAGCGCACAACCTACCTGAGACGATACGCACAGCGTGGCACGATCTTCTTCTGGAATATAAACGGTTTCGACCCGCTGGCCGCCCACCAAAATCGCCCACTTAATCGTGCCGTCGGAAGAACGCTGTTCATCTACGACTTCAGGCGCGCGAATCTCAGCGACTTCCTGCAATTTGGTACGGAAGGCTTTGTTAATATCCGTCATCTGACTGAAGTCATCACAGCAGTAGTGATAAATCCATTTCATGACCTGGTCGGCGCGGAACGGTTTCTCTCCCATAGAAATGAAGAGGTCGCGCATTTGCTGGCGGTTAAGATCCAGCAAGTTGATTTTTTCCGCACTGGTTTTAACGGATTGAGAGGCATCAGCAGACGCCGGAGAGAATTCGGACACGGTTTGCTCGGATACGGTAGTTTTAGGTGCTGTCATTTCAGATGCGGTCGTTTCAGACACGACGGTTTCAGACGCGATTTGCTTAGACATTGTAAATCCTGGCCTCGTTATTACACGTTATGGCACTAAAAAAGGGTTGAGTTCAATGGTAAGACCAAAGAAACGCCCCAGACAAGTGCAGACTCATCCGGGGCGCAGCATTGTACAAAGTTTAAAACAGGTAAGCTACCATCACCGCTTTTTTTCTGTGCCATCACTTCTGTGATGCGTATTCACGCAACAAAAAAGAGGCAACATCACAAGCTCTTACCTATTATCATGCACAACAGTTCATCGTGCGTAATGTTACACAACATCACATTACGCGCGTGGGCAGATTTCATCATCGCTGAAGAAATACGCGATTTCACGCTGAGCGGATTCGATAGAATCAGACCCATGTACTGCGTTTGCCGTAAAGCTGTCCGCGTAATCGGCGCGCAGCGTGCCCGCCAGTGCGTTTGCCGGGTTCGTGGCCCCCATGATGTCACGGTTACGTTGAACGGCGTTTTCACCTTCCAGTACCTGCACCATGATGGGGCCAGACATCATGAATTCGACCAGGCCATCAAAGAACGGCTTGCCTTTATGTTCCGCATAGAAACCTTCTGCTTGCTCACGACTTAGGCGCAGCATTTTAGCCGCAACGATGGTAAAACCCGCGCTTTCAAAACGAGCGTAAATCGCGCCGATCGCATTCTTGGCAACCGCATTAGGTTTTACGATGGAGAAGGTACGTTCTATCGTCATATTGACCTCATTAACTAAACTGTCTGATTGCAGCCGGATTATAAGAATTGTATACCCAGCCAGTGAAAGTGGCGCAAATTATAGGGGTAGCGGCCGTTGTTGCCTACCAAGGAAATAACATTTCATTAAAAAAACTTTACCTCTCATTTCCTCTTCATTAACGATTACGCCTCGCACATTTTCGCCCCCACAACCACCGCACGAAATGTAACAAATCATCGGCGATCACAGTTCTGAAGGCACTTGTAACGTTATAGGTCATTTGTTTTTAAAACAATAAGATAACTATATTTTTCTTATCATTCACTGCTAGCCTTGCTGTTGTACCCACCATAATGGCCAGTAAGAGGGCTGATAATAAAAAGAGCGGTCAATGCATTGCAAAATTTCGGCAAATCCCTGTATGGGCCGGTGCAGATACTCCCGATTGTCGGGCTATTCATCGCATTTGGGAATGTGTTCGATAACCGTAATAATGAGCGCGCTGTGGCCGTTTGCTCAACACGGCATTACCTGGCTGGCCTTCGCCATCAAAGGGGCTGGCCCTGTTGGCATCGCGGTTTACAGCTTTCTGGAACGCGTGCTGATCCCCACCGGGCTGCATCATCTGGTCTACACCCCGTTCCTCTACACCGAACTGGGCGGAACCGCAGAGGTGTGCGGCAAGCTGTATCAGGGCGATCGCAACCTCTATTTCGCAGAAATGGCCTGTGGACGTCAAACAGCCGAGTTCCACCGTAATCTGGGATGCGTGTCGGTCAGTACAAAATACAAGAACAAGACGAGAAAATCCCACGGCGTCGCGGCGTCGTCGGGCAGGAAACCATACCGTGCCAACCATGCTGCACGCCAAAGCAATTCTGGATGAGATAATTGAAGCCAATCAGGATTACTGGCCGCAATTAAAACAAGCATATAGAGACGACATCGCCCAATAATCCGCTACTTGTCGGATAAGGGAAAATCGCTGACAATGAATCTATCATTGCACATCAATGATAGATTCGGAGCCGAATGCGTCGGCCCCAACGTGGAGGAGCTATGTCAGCATCGTCTTCTGATTTGCCCGTTTCTCATGAGCGGTTTGTTTCCGCAGACTGGCTTGCCAGCCGCTTGAATGACAGCAGTATCACGCTCATTGATGCCCGGATGCTACCGCCGGGCAACACCACCCGTGATATTCATGCCGAATACCGCGCCGGTCACCTGCCTGCCGCAGTTTTTTTTGATATTGAAACCCTGTCCGATCACAGCACCGATCTGCCGCATATGATGCCGACACGCGAAGGTTTCGCGCATGCGATGGGTGAGTTAGGGATCGACAATAATAAGCACCTGGTGATTTACGATGAAGGCAACCTCTTCTCTGCACCCCGTGCGTGGTGGATGCTGCACACCTTCGGCGCGACATCCCTTTCAATTCTGAGCGGGGGGCTGGCAGGCTGGAAAGCGCAAAATCTGCCGTTAGAACAGGGTGATGTGACACCGAAGCCAACCACGTTTCACGCTACGTTGGATGAAAGCGCCATTCGCTCACGCGACGAGGTGCTCTCCATCAGCCGGGATAAATCAGAACAGATTGTCGATGCCCGCCCCGCTCCACGCTTTCATGCCGAGGTGGACGAACCGCGTCCCGGCCTGCATCGTGGACATATTCCCGGCAGCCTGAATGTACCGTGGACTGAGCTGGTGCATAACGGTGCGCTAAAGCCGAATGCCGAACTGGCGACCATTCTGCATAAACACGGCGTGGATTTCACTCGCCCTATCGTCGCCAGTTGCGGCTCCGGCGTAACGGCGTCCGTCGTGGTGCTGGCGCTGACGCAGCTAAATGTCCCAGATGTGACGCTGTACGACGGTTCGTGGAGCGATTGGGGTAGCCGCGATGACGTGCCGATTGCGCGAGATTAATCCCGTTCGGTGTGTTATTGCCGTCAATCAGGGGTAGCGGGTGGATAATCGGCTGACGTCCTTAATGCAGTACAGTCAGGTGCTGACGTGCGCGGAATACCGCGTGCTGGCCTTTATCGTCGAGCATTCGACGCTGATTGGCAAAATCACGGTGCGGGGACTGGCGCAGAAAACCTATCTCTCCACGGCAACCATCATGCGACTATGCCGGAAAATCGGTTTTAGTGGTTCAGCAAACGCCTTTATCACTGCAAAACGCTGCTGACGGATAATCCGCCTCTGGCTCCCTCGCCCATTGTCGCGCCCGATGACGCTTCGCTTCCTGGTGCCTTGCCGTATTTTGTCGCCAATTACCAACGCACGTTTTCCTACATTAGCCATCAGGATCGAGCGGTATTCAGCGCTATCCTCAGCAGGAAAGCCACTTTTCCTCTATAGCGTGGGGGTTTTCCCATCTGTTTGCCGACTATCTGGCGAAGAAACTACAGGTGCAGGGGAAAGATGCCTTCTCTTCCCGACTAGGGGATAGCCAGGGGATTTTTCTCAATAACGCGCCAAAATATCAGGTGTTTATTGCCATCTCTCGCAGTGGGGAAACCGGGCTGGTGTTGATAAGGCGCGTATCGCCAAAAATATTGGCATGAAGGTGATCGCGTTTACCCGTGCGTCATTGAATTCATTAGGCGAGTTGGTCGATCTGCACTTCCGGCTCTACGACGATGCGGTTCACTATGCGGCAGAAGCCGGCGAGATTTAGCTCATTTGAATCGAATCTGGTGATGCTGATTGATTTGTTGCTGTTGCAGGCAACAACAGAAAAGCCGTAATCCGCCGTTGCCTATATCAAATTTACATACCCTATATACCCTAAATAATTCGAGTTGCGTGAAGGCGGCAACCGCACGAATCCCCAGGAGCTTACACAGGTAAGTGACTGGGGTGAGTAAGGGCAGCCAACGCACAAGCAGCTTAAAGTATGACGGGTATCAGGCGTTGCCGGTGGCCTTAAACTCCCTCAGGAAGCTCCCCCACTTGCGCTCATAGAACGGCGTGGTGTGTTTAATCATGTAATGACTGATGCCCGGCTCGCCTTCTTTCACCAGACACAGATCGACAGGACGCTCGTCCGGCAAGGTATCACTGGCGACGCTGCCCGCTTCACGGATGATCGTTTCCTCGTCCTGATCGGCATCAATACCAATCAGAAGATGCGGCTGTTCTTCGCCCGGCTCCTGAATCTGCGCCAGAAACGCCCGTTTTACGTGGCGATGCTTGGTAAACAGCTGCGTCAGGGAATCAATCATCTGCGCAGGCATCTCGGCTGGTTGACTCAGCAAGACCTGCATATCTTCTTCGACGATATGCTGCTGAACAAAACCGTGACCTTCGCCAGACAGAATATGTTCAATTTCCTGCGGCAAAAACTCTTTGCCATACGGCAGTTTAGGATTGAGGAACAGTGTGACGCCCTGCGTCATTTCAAACAGCGAACGCGTCGGCAGAGCCAGAAAAGACGCTTCCTCCGTAATCACGCTCTGTAAGGCTTCCAGAGAAGAGAAGAAAGGAATAGCAGATGAGCCATCGTCTTTTTCCCAGTGTTGGATGTTCACATTACTGCCCGCGTGCAACACCACCTCACCGGATTCATCCCCGTCATCGGTCGTGCCCAACACAAACACCGTGGCTTCCATCAGTTCACTGAAAAATTCAGGACGATGTGCGGGTTCCGTTGCAGCCAGAATAAGCACTTCTTCCAGTTTGTTACGTGGCGAAAACTCCATACTTTCCTCAACATGATTACGTTAAAAAACCGACGCGTGAGGCTCTAATGCCGATCGGTTAAGGATCGAGATACCGGGGGCTACCACGATGCGAGGCATCCCTGCGGGTGCCTCATCACCCTGTTTCCCCCTAAACCCATGCTTAAGTGACTAGCATTACGCATGAGGCGCGGCGTTATATCTCAACACATTCTGTAAATGGCAGATAAGTCTGAAACGACTATTTGGCGTTGCTCAGCAAGAGGTTAGCCAACGTACGCACGCCGAGCCCCGTTGCGCCAGTCGCCCACTGCTCTACCGCGCCTTTACGGTACGTTGCGGAACAATCGATATGCAGCCAGCCCTGCTGGTAATTTTTCACAAAATGCGACAGAAAAGCCGCCGCCGTACTGGCACCGGCGGTGTGCGCGCCGCTGGCAATATTGTTCAGATCGGCAAAGCTGGACGGCAGATGGCTACGGTGGAACTCTTCCAACGGCAAACGCCAGAATGGCTCGTTCTCTTTCTTCGCACTTTCCTGCAAAGCAGCAACCAGCCCGTCATCAAAGCTGAACAGCGCATGATAGTCGTTGCCCAGCGCCATTTTTGCCGCCCCCGTCAGCGTGGCACAGTCGATAATCCACTGCGGATTCTGCTCGGAGGCATCGATCAGGCCATCCGCCAACACCAGACGCCCTTCCGCATCGGTGTTCATGACTTCGACCGTCTTGCCATTGCGGTAGCGAATGATGTCGCCCAGTCGGAACGCATTGCCGCTCACCATGTTGTCTGCACAACACAAGTACAGTTTCACGCGCTGTTGCAAACCGCGCGCTGCCGCCAGCGCCAATGCTCCCGTCAGGGTTGCGGCACCGCCCATATCCGATTTCATGGAATCCATCGAGTTGCTGGGTTTCAGGCTATAGCCGCCGGTATCAAACGTAATACCTTTACCCACCAGGCAGGCGAACACGGGCTCATCCGGGTTACCCGACGGGTTATAGTCCAGTGCCAGCAGCACTGGCTGACGTTCAGAACCGCGGCCGACCGTGTGCAGACCGGCATAATTCTGTTCGCGCAAATCTTCACCTTTGGTGATGCGATAGCTGACGGCATCACAGGCGACGTCACACAGCAGATCGACCGCACGGGTCGCTAATTGCTCTGGTCCTAAGTCTTCAGCAGGCAGGTTGATGGTGTCACGAACCCAGTCCACAATCTTCAGTCGGTCATTAAATTCTTTCTGGTCAGCCTCATTCAGCTCTGCCCATTCGACCGTTCTTTGCCCTTTCGGCCCACGATATCCCTGCCAGAATGCCCAGCTGTTTGCCAAATCCCAGCCTTCACCTGCCAGCTTAACGTGTTTAATTCCCTGCCCGTCGATCTTGCGGGCAGCACGCTGGATCACTGCCAGTACAGCGTTGCCATTCAGCGATGTAGTCCCCACATGAATGGTAAACCCCTTCTCATTCACACTTAGCGTCGCTTTTTCTCCCCAGCGCACATCAGCAGGTTGAGTGGAGAGTGAAACCAGCATGGTGTTGTTCGTCATAGTGCTTCTCCGATAATGGGTATGCCTGCTACTTTTCATGTTTGCAGGTACTTTTCATATTTGCAGACACGTTATTTATCAATGCTTGTTTATCAATACTTAGCTTACCGATAAATAAACGGTGCATCATGACATGAAAATGTTACGAATTTTGGCACGAAGTATACCCTAAATAATTCGAGTTTCAGGAAGGCGGCAAGCAAAGGAATCCCGACGAACTTACTTGAGTAAGTGATTCGGGTGACTGAACGCAGCCAACGCACATGCAACTTGAAGTATGACGGGTATAAAACGGGCTGCCAAAGGCAGCCCCATAATGTTGCTATTCTGCTTCATCTAACCAGACCAACAGGATCGCTTCCAGAATTTTTTCATTGGAAGCGTCCGGTCGATCGTCAAATTCATCCAATTCGCAGATCCACTGGTGCATATCCGTGAAACGCACGGTTTTCGGATCGAGATCGGGAATCCGCAATCGCTGCCTTGATGGCGTCTTCCGCCAGAATGGAGCAGTGAATCTTCACTGGCGGTAGCTCAAGCTCTTCGGCAATCTGCGTGTTCTTAATCGCTTCAGCTTCATTCAGCGATTTGCCTTTTACCCACTCGGTGACCAGCGAGCTGGAGGCGATGGCAGAACCACAACCGTATGTCTTGAAGCGGGCATCTTCGATGATACCCTCATTGTTGACTTTTATCTGCAACTTCATCACATCGCCGCACGCTGGCGCGGCGACCATGCCGCTGCCGATAGAAGGATCGGCGTTATCAAATGAACCCACGTTGCGTGGATTTTCATAGTGATCAATTACTTTTTCGCTGTAAGCCATGATAGTCGTCCCCGACCTGGTGAATTAATGATGCGCCCACTCGATGCTGCTGATATCCACGCCCTGCTTGAACATTTCCCACAGCGGAGAAAGATCGCGCAGACGACCGATGGATTTACGCACCAGCTCGATGGTGTAGTCGATCTCTTCTTCGGTGGTAAAACGCCCCAGCGAGAAACGGATCGAGCTATGCGCCAGCTCATCATTCATGCCCAGCGCACGTAACACGTAGGAGGGCTCCAGACTGGCCGACGTACAGGCAGAACCGGACGACACCGCCAGATCCTTGAGCGCCATAATCAGCGATTCGCCTTCAACATAGTTGAAGCTGACGTTCAGGATGTTAGGCGCGCCCTGCTCAATGTCACCATTGAGGTAGACTTCTTCAATATCATTAATCCCGTTCCACAGACGATCGCGCAGAACACGCAGGCGATCCATTTCTGCGGTCATCTCTTCTTTCGCGATGCGGTAGGCTTCACCCATGCCGACAATCTGGTGCACAGGCAAGGTACCAGAACGCATGCCACGCTCATGGCCACCACCGTGCATCTGTGCTTCGAGACGAATACGAGGTTTACGACGAACATACAGTGCACCAATCCCTTTCGGCCCATAGATTTTATGGCCGGAGAAAGACATCAGATCCACTTTTAACTGGTTGAGATCGAGAGGCAGCTTGCCTACGCTCTGCGTGGCGTCGACGTGGAACACGATACCGCGACGGCGACACATGTCGCCGATCGTTTCGATATCCTGCACAACACCGATTTCATTGTTGACGTGCATGATGGAAACCAGAATGGTGTCCTCACGCATTGCCGCTTCGAGTTCAGCCAGATCGATAATGCCGTTACGCTGCGGCGCCAGATAGGTAACCTCGAAACCTTCACGTTCAAGCTGACGGCAGGTATCCAGCACGGCTTTGTGCTCGGTCTTGCTGGTGATGATGTGCTTGCCCTTCTTCTGGTAGAAGTTGGCAACACCTTTGATCGCGAGGTTATCGGCTTCGGTCGCGCCTGACGTAAAGACGATCTCACGTGGGTCGGCACCGACCAGTTCAGCAATTTGGTTACGGGCGATATCTACCGCCTCTTCCGCCTGCCAGCCAAAACGGTGGGAACGGGAAGCTGGGTTACCGAACGTACCGTCCAACGTCAAAAACTGCATCATTTTCTCAGCAACGCGCGGGTCAACAGGCGTGGTGGCTGAGTAGTCAAGATAGATAGGTAACTTCATTGCTCATAAACTCCGTACATCACTTCAAAACGTACAATGCGTTTTGTTTTATTGACAGGCTGTTTATACCCGCAACCTCTCGGGCCAATGCAAAAAATCTGACGATGTTATTGTTGGCGCAACATCGTGATAGTTGGGCCAACGCCAATGCCACATTGGACAATGTGGTCAGGATTATGCGGCTATCAGAAAGGCAAAACGTGACGAGTAAAACATCTACTCGTCACGTTGAAAAGTGTGTCAGGCGCGCAGGTTAACGTTGATCGTTTCCTGAATACGTCCGTTAGCGGTGCGGCGAATATCCGCATCCTGACGATCCGCGACATCCAGCACTTCCTTGTTGTTCACCAGCTCATCCAGCGTGATGTTATTCAGGAAGTCAGTAATACGGTCGCTCAGGTCGCGCCACAGCGTGTGCGTCAGGCAGCGATCGCCACCCTGGCAGCCTTCACGCCCCTGACAACGCGTGGCGTCAACGGATTCATCAACGGCCGAAATGACCATGCCGACAGCGATTTCATTCGCATTCTTACCCAGCAAGTAGCCGCCGCCCGGACCGCGAACGCTGGCAACCAGTCCATTCTTACGCAGGCGTGAAAACAGCTGCTCCAGATAGGACAGTGAAATACCCTGGCGTTCAGAAATATCCGCCAATGGAACTGGCCCTTCCTGGGAGTGCAGAGCCACATCGAGCATGGCGGTAACGGCGTAACGGCCTTTGGATGTCAGTCTCATGATAGTGGTACCTGTAGGTAAAACATGTATTATGAAAACATGTATTGGCAGAACATACCGCGAGTCTGACATTCCTGAGTATTTTAGTCAACTATTTAACCAAGCAAAACACTCAAGTATTATTCGGCGTGTGTTTTTTGTACCGAACTCAGTATTCCACGCAGGATGTTAAGTTCCTGACTTTCCGGTCTGGCGCGGGTAAACAGGCGGCGCAGCTTATTCATCACCTGCCCTTGATGTACCGGCCGGATAAATCCGGTTTGCAGCAGCGTCTGTTCAAGATGCTGATAAAACCGCTCCAGATCGTCAACCAACGGATACGGCGATTCTTCATGTTTCGGCTGCCCGGCCTGTAACCTATCCAAATGCGCGATGCGCACTTCATAAGCAATAATCTGCACCGCCATCGCCAGATTGAGCGAGCTGTAATCTGGGTTCGCAGGAATCGCCACGTGGTAATGGCATTTCTGAAGCTCATCATTCGTCAGCCCCACACGTTCGCGCCCAAACACCAGCGCCACCGGGGCATGCTCGGCTTCCTGCGCGCTACGAACGCCGCACTCACGCGGTTCCAGCATCGGCCAGGGTAAGGTTCGGGAACGTGCGCTGGTGCCAATGACCAAACCACATCCTTCGAGCGCCTGATCGAACGAATCAACAATGGTGGCATTACCGATAACATCGCTGGCGCCTGCCGCCAACGCAATGGCCTGTGAATCAGGCTTGACCAACGGGTTGACCAGATAAAGTTTGCTTAACCCCATGGTTTTCATCGCCCTGGCCACTGACCCCATATTGCCAGTGTGCGACGTTTCGACCAGAACAATGCGAATATTGTCTAACATATGAACTCTGTTGTGCGATAGATAGAAGGAAGTCGTGCGAAAAGGAAATCGCCATACCTTAACACAAACTTATACACTAAATAATTCGAGTTGCAGGACAAACGCTAACGTTTGAACAACGCGAAACGTTGGCCCGCTAGGGCGAGACTTGTTTATAAGCCTCGTAACGCGGCAAATGAAGGACAAATTCGTCTGGAACGAATTTGTCCAGTCAACGGCTGGCCTTCGGTGAGTGACAAACCTGCCAAAGGCAGGTTTGAACGCTGCTTGCAGTGGCCCCCAACGAGGAGAGGCACACGCAAGTGTGCCGAGTAGTGTAGCCAACGCACATGCGGCTTGCAGAATGACGTGTATAGATATTTTACTTTTCTGCTGCTATACTCTGCGCCGCTTTCCGTTCTTTAACATTCCAGTGGACCGATACCATGCATCCGATGCTCAACATCGCTATACGCGCTGCGCGTAAAGCCGGTAATTTGATTGCCAAAAACTATGAAACGCCAGACGCCGTCGAAGCTAGCCAGAAAGGCAGCAACGATTTTGTGACCAACGTCGATCGGGATGCAGAACGTCTGATCATTGAAGTCATCCGCAAATCTTATCCACAGCATACCATCATTGGTGAAGAGTGTGGCGAGTTGGCAGGTGAAGATCCGGCAGTACAATGGGTTATCGATCCTCTGGATGGCACCACCAACTTCATCAAACGTTTACCTCACTTCGCTGTATCTATCGCGGTTCGCATTAAAGGCCGTACAGAAGTTGCCGTCGTTTACGATCCTATGCGTAATGAACTGTTTACCGCGACCCGTGGTCAAGGCGCGCAACTGAACGGCTATCGTCTGCGCAGCAGCACTGCCCGCGATCTGGAAGGCACCGTACTGGCAACAGGTTTTCCCTTCAAATTAAAACAGCACAGCAAAAGCTACATCAATGCTATCGGTGCACTATTCACCCACTGTGCGGATTTCCGCCGTACGGGTTCCGCTGCACTGGATCTGGCGTATGTTGCCGCAGGTCGCGTTGACGGTTTCTTTGAAATCGGTCTGAAGCCGTGGGATTTTGCCGGTGGTGAGCTGCTGGTGCGTGAAGCTGGCGGAATCGTGACAGACTTCGTTGGCGGCCATAATTACATGGCGTCCGGCAATCTGGTCGCAGGTAATCCACGTGTGGTGAAAGCGATGCTGGGCACCATCCGTGAAGAACTGAGCGACGCGCTGAAACGCTAATCTCGACCAACTCCGACCTCCACATAAAAACGAAGAGGGTCGGAGTTGTTATTTTTCTTTACATATGAATCCTGTATACGCATTGCTTATCTTTATACGATAATAATTATCAACCGCATTACACTGATAAAATTGTGAATTAGGATCGCTATCATGTTAAGAAAATCAGTAAGATCGCTCTTTCTGACCGCACTACTTACTACCCCGCTTTTCAGCTATGCCACCCAATATCCTCTTACCGTTACTGATTTCGACGGCAGAAGTGTCACCATTAAACAAGAGCCACAGCGCATTATTCTGCAAGATGGCCGCGATATTATGGCGATGGCATTGCTTGACCGAGACAACCCCTTCCAGCGTCTGGTCGCCTGGAATAACCTGGCGAAAAAGCAGGACATCGCCACTTGGGACATGCTGAAAGGAAAATGGCCTCAGTCCGTCAGCATTCTGGATATGGGATTCAGTGACAAAGGCAACGTCGACCTGGAAAGCGTGCTGTCAAAACAGCCTGACCTGATGATTGCCCAGTTGCGCGCCAAGGCGGCACTGACGGAAAGTGGCGTGATTGACAAACTCAGTGCGTTGAACATTCCCGTGCTGTTTGTCGATTATGAAATTAATCCGGCTAAAGACACAGCCCCCAGTATCGACCTGTTAGGTAAGGTTCTGAATCGTGAAGCCAATGCCAAAGCCTACACGGACTTTTACCGTAAACACTTCGATGCCATTCAGCAGAAAACCGCCGCAATAACCCCAAAACCCAGCATCTTTATCGAAGCTATCGCCGGTAACTCCGACTCCTGCTGTTTTACCCATGCCCACAATGGCTGGGGTGGACTGATTGAAGCCGTCGGCGCGAAAAATATTGGTTCAGATTTGCTGCCGGGTGCATCAGGCTTTGTCTCGCTGGAAAAAATCATCAGCATGAAACCTGATGCCTACATTATGACGGGATCAAAACGTGGCAACAGCCAGGTGCTGCCGTTAGGCTATGGCGCCAGCGTAGAAAACGTTCGTGCTCAAGCTAATACGCTGTTAAGCCGTACCGGTATCAGCCAGATTCCGGCGGTTGAGGCTAAACACGTTTATGGTATTTACCATCATTTCTACAACCATCCCTACAACATTGTCGGAATGGAATATCTGGCGAAAGATATTTACCCTCAGGCATTTACCAGCCTGAATCCAGATGACACCTATCGCCATATTATTCAGAATTTTACCTCGCTGCCCGACAGTGACTTTATCTTTGCCTGGAAACAAGGTGAGTAATTTTTCATGAGTACAACCACTGAACCGGGCATCCGCAATCCTGCTACGGATGCCAACACCATTATGGACAACTATCGCGGCATCATTCGACGCCGCGTGGGTGTTATGGCGATACTGCTGTTGATCATCATCGGCTCATTGTTACTGGATTTCACAATGGGGCCTTCAGGCCTGACACTTGATGTGCTTTGGCAGACGCTGACCGATCCGGCCAGCGCCGATGCGGGTACGCGCGTGATCGTCTGGGATATTCGTCTTCCTTACGCGCTGATGGCGATTGTTGTCGGGCTGTCGCTCGGGCTGGCGGGTGCAGAAATGCAAACCATCCTGAACAACCCGCTGGCTAGCCCTTTTACGCTCGGTGTTTCTTCCGCCGCCGCATTCGGCGCCGCGCTGGCTATCGTCCTCGGCATCGGTATCCCCGGTATTCCGGCTCAGTGGTTTATCTCTGCAAACGCCTTTGTCTTTGCGCTGCTGGCAGCACTCCTGCTTGATGGGATTACGCGCTGGACGCAGGTCGCCACCTCCGGCGTCGTGCTGTTCGGTATCGCGCTGGTGTTTACCTTCAACGCGCTGGTTTCCATGCTCCAGTTCATCGCCAACGAAGACACGTTGCAAGGTTTGGTGTTTTGGACGATGGGCAGCCTGGCTCGCGCCTCGTGGGAAAAACTGGGTATCTTGCTGTTAGTGCTCGTTATCGTGATGCCAATTTCACTGATGAGCTCCTGGAAACTGACCGCGCTGCGGTTGGGTGAAGATCGTGCCGTGAGTTTTGGCATTAACGTTCGCGGCCTGCGTCTGGCGACGCTACTGCGTATCAGTATTTTGTCCGCCATATCCGTCGCGTTTGTCGGTCCAATAGGCTTTATCGGTCTGGTGGCTCCGCATATCGCGCGTATGATTTTCGGTGAAGATCACCGCTTCTATCTGCCTGCCAGTGCATTAACTGGCGCGCTGGTGCTATCGATGGCGTCCGTTGCCTCGAAAAACCTTATCCCCGGCGTCATTATTCCGGTAGGCATCGTCACATCACTGGTTGGCGTGCCCTTCTTCCTGAGTATTATCCTGCGCCACAGAGGAAACGTATGAACCAGCACACCTCTTCTGGATTACGCCTTTCCCACTTTCGCGCCGGTTACCCCAAGCGTCAGGTGATTCGCGATCTGTCCGTACCAGAGTTGCCGCGCGGGAAAATTACCGTGCTGCTCGGCCCCAACGGCAGCGGTAAATCCACGCTGCTGCGTGCAATGGCAGGGCTGAATGCTTCCGAAGGCGAGCTGTGGCTGGATGACACCAACCTGATGACGTTACCGTTCGCTCAGCGAGCGGAAAAAGTCGTTTATCTGCCGCAGTCCCTGCCCGCAGGCGTTCACCTACACGTACTGGAATCGATCATCGTCGCACAGCGCGCGTCCGGCGGTATGCACAGTGCTGAAAAGCAGAATGAAGTGATGAGCCTGCTGCGTCAGTTGGGCATTGAACATCTGGCGTTGAGCTATCTTGATCAGCTTTCCGGCGGACAGAAACAGCTGGTTGGATTAGCACAATCGCTGATCCGTCAACCTTCCCTGCTCCTGCTGGATGAACCGCTCAGTGCGCTGGATCTGAACTATCAGTTCCACGTGATGGATTTGGTGCGCAAGGAAACGCGTAAGCGCAACATCATCACTGTGGTGGTGGTACATGACATCAATATTGCATTGCGCCACAGCGACCACGTACTGATGCTGCAAAACGGCAATCTGATTGCCAACGGCGCACCGGCCGAGGTTATCAGCCCGGCAAACCTGTCTGCGGTCTATGGCGTTCGCGGACGCATCGAGCGCTGTTCGCAAGGCGTGCCGCAGGTGATTATCGACGGATTGGTCAGCGACCCCACCATCTAAACACGTTGCCGGACGAATAGACGGTGAGTGCCTTCACCGTCTTTCCTTCCTTACCTTATCTGCACTACGACATTTCATTCACCGCGCCCAAACTATTTATACCGCACACACCTTATACCGCACACGCTGCGCTGACTTTGGCGGTGTCGTTATTCAACACAAGCGTTCAGAGCCAAGCATATCGCGCATGTTCGTCAGCATGTTCTCAAACAAACGCAACGCCAGGCCAACGCTGTTTACGTTGTAGTATAACGGCGCGTCATGATGCTTCAGATAATGTTCGAACTCTGGTTTATCGAGCAGCTTATAAATTGCCGTAAATCGCAAAATAAGGTGACGGCAATTATTGAGGTAGAGTTCGAGCGTGCGGTAATCGCTTTTCATTAGCTGAGTAAGCAACGTGGTCATATGTTCGAATTCCGTCAGCAGAGACGCATAATCCTCCAGATTTTCCGCACTGTGCTCAGTCGATTCCATATCGTCATCTCCCTGGGTTTTTCACCACGGGTCAATTTGAGCCAATAGCCGCATGCCGTTTCACTGCACAGCATGCGGCTTGAGAGCTCAAAAATGCTGCCAGTCCGCTTCATCCTGAGACGTTGCTCCTTTCTTCGTCACGGGAGCGAGGTGTAGTGCAGCAGATACAGAGGCAGGAGACGGGGTCGACGGGGCTGAGTGACTGATAATAAACTGCCCTACCAGTTGGCTCAATGTGGATGCTTGCTCCTGCAATGACTGCGATGCAGAAGAAGCCTCTTCGACCAATGAGGCGTTTTGTTGTGTCATATCATCCATCTGATTAACAGCTTGATGTACTTGGCTGATACCCTGACTTTGTTCTGCCGTCGCCGCAGCGATTTCATTGACTAAATCTGTCACCTGCTGGATCGCGTCTTTCATCGCCGACATGTTTTTCCCTACGTCGCTGGCTTGCTCGACACCCGCTGATACCAACGAGTTTGAGGCATCAATCAAATCTTTGATTTCACGTGCCGCCGTGGACGATCGCTGTGCCAGCGTGCGTACTTCACCCGCAACCACCGCAAAACCGCGCCCTTGCTCACCGGCCCGAGCCGCTTCTACCGCCGCATTCAGGGCAAGAATATTGGTCTGAAATGCAATGCCTTCTATAAGGGCAATGATGTCGGTGATCTTGCCTGAGCTGGTGCGAATATGTTCCATCGTATTCAGCATGATATTGACTGAATCCGCGCTATTGGCGGAAATCTTACTCGCATTCCCCGCTAGCAGGCTCGCCTGTTGCGTGTTCTCTGCGTTCTGACGCACCGTTTCACTAAGTTCAGTCATACTGGCAGCAGTTTGTTCTAAAGAGGCTGCCTGTTCCTCAGTACGAGCAGACAGATCTTCATTACCTGCTGCAATCTGTGTTGCCGCGCTACTTACCGATTGTGAGGCAACATTTACCGATACTAACGCAGATGAAATTTTATTCATCAATCGATTAAATGAAGTCGCTGTTTCCCCGATTTCATCATTACGCCGCTCATCAGCCTGAACAGTCAAATCAAGAGTGGTACTTGCCGTCTCCATCATTTGACTCATATTACTCAGGCTTTTTCTGATATTCAGGATCGTTCTCATGACAAAGAAACCAATCAACAATACCACCAACAGTGCGCCAGATAACAAGCCAACCCATGTTTGGTCATAAATCTGTGTATTCATTTTACGTAAGTCATCACCAATTTTGACATTTAGGTCAAATTGCTTGCGATAACTGGCGATTAAATTACGTATAACCTCTCCCGGCCCCCCATTTTCCTGAAGTAAAGCAAGAGAGACATCATCCTGACTTGTTTTTGATACGTTAAAATAAGCAGGCAGAGATGCTTGCAACTTGTTGGTCAAATCGATTGCAACCTCAGTCAATCGACGATCCTCTTCTGAAGAGATATCGTTCTTAAGATAATACTCATTAAGCGCCTTTATCTCTTCCATTGTTGTGGCAATGCCCTGTTCGATAACGGAGAACTTACTGTTATCCGTGTTAGTTTGGTGCCGATACAGATACATCACCAGAGAGTTACTTTTATCCACTAAACTATTTAAATCTTTAATACTTGGTATTGCGTTATCCTGAACATATTCGAAACGAGACTGAAACCCTGATAATAATGATAAAGAAACGATAACTAATGCGATGAGTGCTAATGATAACAATGAGAATGTCAGTAGCAAACGTTGTGTGATATTCATAAATTCTCCATTCTTGAACTTTTCTACTAGATTTTTCCTGATCCTACATACTGTGGAAACAGCATCTCTCCCCCTCTATGCTGTATCGGGATGAATCAGGCGTACCTCCAACATGCTCAATTATCGGCGCAGGAAAAGTCTTCTTGATGCTATTTGATCGATAAAACCATTTGAATGAGGAAAATGTTTAATTTTTATCAATTAAAAAGCATATCGTGGCGTACACAGCATCACTGTTGAAGACGGGTAAAAAACAAGCACACAAAGCATAAAAAAGCACTGAACGGTGAGATCCTGTGCTTTTTTATTATCGGATTGACTGTATGACGGATATCGCGTTATTTCTTCGCTGGCAACGTAACCCAATAGCCTGGCTGATACGGCAGCGGCAGGAACTTCTCATGGAAGGTACGGAACGTCGCATCAGGATCGATATCCTTAAACAGCTCCGGGTGCATCCATTTTGCTAACACCTGAATCGCCACAAACTGATACGGGCTGTCATAGAACTGATGCCAGATCGCATGAGCGTTACCGTTAGTCGCAACAGGCAGCGTTTTAAATGCTGAACGCTCCATCAGTTTTTGCAGGCGTTGCAGCGTTTCTTTCTGATCGGCACCTGGCCCAACGCCAACCCAGCCATTCGCCGTGTTGTAGTTTTTCCAGTTCGCTCCTGTCACCACCACCACATCCGGGCGAGAGCTGATAATCTGCTCGGGGTTCAGCGTACCAAACGTGCCGGGGATGATGTTCTTGGCAATGTTGTCACCGCCGGCGGCTTCAACCATGCGGCCAAAGTTCTCATCACCGAATGACATACAGCACTCTTCGTCATAGCCGCCCGCACGGTCGATCATCACTTTCGGACGTGGACCCTGATAGTTTTTCAACCGATCGGTGACCAGCTCAATCTGCTCACGGCGGAATTTAATAATCTCTTCCGCCCGCTGGGGTTTGCCTACCAACTGCCCCATGATGTGAATGCTTTTCTCGGCATTCTCAAACGGCTTCTCACGGAAATCGATAAACACCACCGGAATACCCAGCGAGTTGAGCTTTTCTATCAGTTTGCCTTCATCCGTCGCCGCTTTTGACTCCAGATTCATCAACACCAAATCCGGTTTCAGCGTCAGCGCCTGCTCGACGTTGAAGGTGCCATCTTTCGCGCCCCCAAAGGTTGGTAACTTTTTGATTTCCGGATAGTGCTTTTCATAAGCCAGATAGCCGTCGTAATCCGCTTTGGGCAAATCGTCACGCCAGCCAACCACGCGCTGGAACGGGGCTTCGGTATCAAAGGCCGCCAGCAGATAAATTTGCCGTCCCTCGCCTAAAATAATCCGCTTCACTTCGGATTTAATTTCAACTTTCCTGCCGCTAACATCTTCAATAACAATCGGATTAGCGTTGACGATGGCGCTCGCACCCAACCCTAATAGAACAACGACTGAGAACAGCCATTTCTTCATTATTATTCCCTTCTGCGATCATGGTCATAAATGATAATGGTTATCATTATTGAAATGGTATCCCGCTGTGATTATCGGCGGCAATGGGTTTTTAGTGCGAGGTTAATAAAAAGTAAAATCAGGCGGAGAATGGCCGAATACCGCCCATCATCGCGGGCTGGGCGCTGAGGTAAAGCAGGACGCCGGAACCAACCAAAATCAGCCCGCCAGCAAACGCCAGAAGAGAAAACGTTGCACGTTGCCATACAGGCGATGCACGATTTGCACCTAAACGCTCAACGACGCGACGGCAGTAAAAAACCAACACGGCCAGTGCCGAGATGGTGATCGCCGTTCCGGCAGCCATCACCAATGCAGAAGCAACGCCCCACAGATAGGCGCCGATCACCTTAGAGAAAAGCAGTACCAGAATAGCACCTGAGCACGGGCGCATTCCCATCGCCAGCACAATCATCAGACGCGTGCGCCAACTGCTATCACGCTCCAGTTCCTCATTGCTCGGTAGATGGCGGTGCCCGCAGCCACAGTCGGCATCGTGCTGATGCAGAGAAGGAGATAGAACGGGGGTAGGACGAAGCGTCATCGGTCTATCCGTGGAAGGATGAAGCGGGGTTACACGTAAGATAGTCGCCGGTTTAGGCCGTCGCACGAGGACAATATAGAGCTGTTTTAACGCACGAAAACAGAGTACCAGCCCTAGCCCCGCGACCAGCACGAAGCTCCCCTTTTCCATCCAGAAGCTGCTGTTATGCAACGTTCGACTCGACAACTGTAAAATACCGAGCACCACGGTCACCAGTGCCACCGCCATAAGCCCCTGAACCAGCGACGCTGCAAGCGTCAACTTTAGGCTGCTTTTCAGCTTCGACGGGTGTGTCGCCAGATAGGTCATGATAACAACTTTACCGTGCCCCGGCCCGACGGCATGGAGCATGCCATAGACCAGACTGAACATCATCAGACTCAATCCTGCCTGATGCGGCTGCTGCTCCACCATTTGCAACAGGTGCGACAGTTGCTGATGCAGCGATTTCTGCCAGATCGCGCTTTGCAGCACGATTTGCGGCCAGTATCCGACGATGTAATGCAGTGCCGAAGCCAGCAGTGCCAAAAACAGCCACAGCGGCCACAGATCGCGCAGTCGGCTCAACAACGGGCGCTGACGCGGCAGCGAGCCGAGGTTCACTGACATTGCAACGTCACCCGCTGTGCAAACTGTTTCCCAAGTTCCATGTCTTCATCCGGCGCATCGTTCTTATCCAACGACAGCGCATAGGATTGCAATTCAGCATTAGGCTCCGGCGTGACGAGCGAGGTTTTACACCGTGAAACCAGCGCAGGTGCCAGCGTAACAGCCTTTTCGTTCTGATAGGACATATCAACAAAGTAGGTAGGATCGTAGGTAGAAATCAGCAAAGGCTTTCCGACAAGCGGCTGTGGATGCGCCAGCGGCAACACAAACTCCAATACCGCCTGATTGCCTTTGCGGGAAAGGTGATATTCGGTTGGCATCGGCGCATATTTTACAGGCTGACCATCACGATAAATATCAGTGAAATAGTGCTGCCCTAACACATTCGCCATGACGTCTGCCGCCAGTTTCTTCCAGACTTCAGAATCCTTCTTCGCCTTCCCTGCGTCATACAACAGGTCAGCAGAGGTGATAGGATCCATCGTCCACTGCATGCGTAAACCGGTAATGTTGTCGTTCTGGCTCTCAACTGTCGTCTGCATATCAATAAAACTGTGTGGGTGAGCGAAAACAGGTTGGCAAAATGCCAAACCTGTCATCAGCAACATTATCCGTCCGCACCACCATTTCAAAGTGTTATAATGTAACATTATTTTTACCACACTACGTTATCTTGACAGTATGTGCCACTTTCTTACGCTTTTTCGACAACAGTATGGTGGCTGACAGAAGGCCGGATAAACAGTGCAGGAACCGCCAGCAACGCCATCACCCAAAACGTCCCCCCCAGCAAATGTTCAAACAGAAAACCGGACACCATCGTCATCACCGCGATACTCCCGCCCATCGCCAGAGCGGAATACACTGCTTGTAGCCGCAGAATGTCACCACCAGAACGCGCTGCGATAAAGCGCATAGCGGCCAGATGGCATACGGTGAACGTGCCACAGTGCAATATCTGTATCACAATCAGCCACGGCAGAGCCACCGTCGACCCCATTAGCCCCCAGCGCACCACGCCACACACGGACGAGAGCAGCAGAAGTTGTCTGGCGCTCCAGCGTCGAAACAGGCGCTGGCTAAAGGTAAAGATAGCAATCTCCGCGACCACGCCTAGCGACCAGAGATAGCCGATAATTGAGGCGGAATAGCCCGAATCCTGCCAATAAATGACGCTGAAACCATAGTAAGCCGCATGTGCGCCCTGTAGCAGAGATACGCACAGCAGGAAACGCCATACTGCGGGTTCAGTCAGCAAAGCTTTCCACGGCGTCACGCTAACCGACTGCGCTGTTGACGCTGCCGCTTGCGGCATCACGCTGGGGCGAAGCAGCATGCCTAAGAGCATGACAGCCAGCCCCGCGCTGAGGATTGCCAAAATCGCGGGGTGTCCCCAGATAGCGACCAGTTCGCCCGTCGCCGCAGAAGCGATGACAAACGCGATCGAGCCCCAGACCCGCACCTTGCCATAATCCATCACGATCTGCCGCTGCCAGGTCGCCGCTAACGCATCCGTCAACGGCACCAGCGGCGCGAAAAATAGGTTAAACCCGATCATCACGATCATCAGCCACAGCCAGGCATTGCCTAGCCAGAAACCGACGGCCAGCACCAGTGACAGCAACGCCAGACCACGTAATACCGTAATCAATCTGGACGGATCTTTGACGCTGGGTGTGATGACCAGACTGCCGACAAAGCGCGCTACCAGACCCGCTCCTAACAGCATACCTATCGACTCGGCAGATAACCCCTCGCCTTTCAGCCACCCGCCCCAAAATGGCAGGAAAACGCCATAGCAAAAAAAGTAGGTGAAATAGCTCAGCGCCAGCCAGCGCGTCGATTGTAAAACCATGATCTCTCCCTTTCGATGGCGAACACTCCCGTTCACCATCCTATGAACCGCCGCAAACGCGATATTTCTTTACTGGTTACTCTTTTTTGCCGATTACTCTGTCAGAGAGCATGCGACGGCGCAACGCGTTATTCACCATAAAACGCAAACGAGAGTACCGACCCGCTCAACAGGCATAAAAATTTCCGGGTGAAATTCTTAATGTTACGCCAGCTACCGTCCGTAAGGGGCGCGGCCAAAGATGGCACGCCATAAAAACGTAGGGAACGTTTTTCAACGTCGCTTGCGACGGCCCGTAAGGGTGGCGGCCAGGGATGGCCGCCATAAAAAACGCCAGCACACAGGCTGGCGTTGGGGAAGTGTTCCGACCGTGATGTCAGAGAAACTACCGAATTATGCGTAAACCGGGAAGCGGGCGCAGATATCCAGAACGTTCTGTTTCACGCGCTCGATGGTCGCTTCGTCGTTGATGTTATCCAACACATCACAGATCCAGCCAGCCAGTTCACGCACTTCCGCTTCTTTAAAGCCGCGACGGGTTGCCGCTGGCGTACCGATACGGATACCGGAAGTTACGAACGGGCTCTTCGGATCGTTAGGCACGCTATTTTTGTTCACAGTGATATTCGCACGACCCAGCGCAGCATCAGCCTCTTTGCCAGTCAGGTTTTTGCTAACCAGATCCAGCAGGAACAGGTGGTTGCTGGTTCCGCCAGAAACCACGTTGAAACCACGTGACAGGAAGACTTCAACCATCGCTTTGGCGTTTTTCGCGACCTGCTGCTGATACACCTTGAATTCAGGCTCCATCGCTTCTTTCAGCGCAACCGCTTTACCCGCGATAACGTGCATCAACGGGCCACCCTGACCACCCGGGAAAACCGCAGAGTTCAGTTTTTTGTACAGCTCTTCGTCGCCGCCTTTCGCCAGAATCAGGCCACCGCGTGGACCAGCCAGCGTTTTGTGCGTCGTCGTGGTCACGATGTGAGCATGAGGAACCGGGTTAGGGTAAACATCTGCGGCAATCAGACCAGCAACGTGCGCCATATCGACAAAGAGGTAAGCACCGATGCTGTCAGCGATTTCACGCATCTTAGCCCAGTCAACCACGCCAGAGTAGGCAGAGAAACCGCCGACGATCATTTTTGGCTTGTGCGTACGCGCCAGTTCCGCCATTTCGTCGTAGTCGATTTTGCCGCTTTCATCGATACCGTAAGGAATGACGTTATACAGTTTACCCGATAAGTTAACCGGAGAACCGTGCGTCAGGTGACCACCGTGCGCCAGGTTCATACCCAGAATGGTGTCACCCGGTTGCAGCAGCGCGGTGTAAACCGCAAAGTTAGCCTGAGAACCGGAGTGCGGCTGCACGTTGGCATAATCTGCACCGAACAGCGCTTTCGCACGATCGATAGCCAGTTGCTCAACCACGTCAACATACTCACAGCCGCCGTAGTAACGTTTGCCCGGATAACCTTCAGCATATTTGTTCGTCAGTTGAGACCCCTGAGCCTGCATAACGCGTGGGCTGGTGTAGTTTTCTGACGCAATCAGTTCAATGTGCTCTTCCTGACGCACCACTTCTTGCTCCATTGCTTGCCACAGGTCGGCATCATAATCGGCAATGTTCATTTCACGCTTTAACATCCGGATCTCCTGACTCAGCTAACATAAATATACTGGGAATTAATGGCCCATTTGGGAATTGGGCTACCCTTTTGAGGAATGTCGTATAGTGTAAACCGTTTTTCCCTAATGAAGATAGGTCTTGACAGAGGTTTTTACGCAAACGATTAGCTACAGGCAGCACAAGGCTTCCGCAAATATGAGCCGCGTGGTGGTAAACGGATTTTTCTTCATTCTCAACCTGCTATTCCTTCATGTTATTCCTTTTGGTTCCCGCCTAAAAACCTACCACTAAAAAGTAATTTACAGTGACGGGCAAACCCAAAGGCTGCTTTTGCAGCCTTTTTTCATCTTTAAGAGAATCACCTTCTCAGAAACACTTTATTGATCACAAATTTATGTGCTCATACACAAGCGTTCCGCTAAAAAAGAGATGGGTCACAAAAAATCACGCTTTATTAAAATAGCATTTCACTTTTAATGGGCATTTATTTCATCAAAAGGACCTGCGTTTAGGCATCACCCTTGAGCCGGCTTGGGTGCACAATAAAAACCCGATGTTTTCTTTAAAGGCCGTGACAAGAATGATAAAAAACAGCGACCCGCTTTGATAACGCTTGGATCATTAACGGTTTTCGATTAACCAACAAGGGATATGTCTGACCATGGCAAAACGTTTTTCAGAAAGTGTCGCTTTAGCTTTAATTCTTTCGGCACCTTTCACACTGCTACACGCTAAAACCTCCGCCGCTACACAGCAGAGCACCGTGCAGGACAGCGTTAAATTACTGTCAGGTGCAATGCTAGGTGAAAAAACCGGCTTATCGGGTAACGTCACCGTTCGGGATATTCATCTGCCTGCCACTATCATCATCAGAGATCAACAAGGCCAGAAGCGACAGACGAATACGGATGAGCAAGGAAAGTATCACCTTGATATTTCAGGCCTCACGCCGCCGTTACGCCTTTTAGCCATTGAGTCCGGCGGCAATAACTGCCTGTTGAATAATATTCCTCGTGCCATTTGCCTATCCGCTATCGCCCCTACATTGCATGACGGGAAAGAAAATATTGCCAATATCAACCCGCTGACTGACCGCATTACCTCCGATGTCGCGGTGGCGGCGGGTTACATCGGTCCACAGCAGCTAACGGACGACACGGCATCACCGAAATTGGACGCCGCAGCCTGGAAAAAAGCCTATGCGGATTTCCACTCAGGCTTCAATAACGCGTTAAAACAGGTGGGCATCAGCGCTCCTACACGCTTCGATCCCCTGACCTATCCTGCCGCTCAGCAGGAGGCAGTCACCAAAATCGTCAGCGTCATTAATCATAACCGTAATTATCACAACAATACGGGCTACTCAGGCCATACGGTGCTGACCGACAGCGCGTTCCACCCGATCGTCGGCCTGAACGATAAAGGCGACTATGAACCGCTGGATTATCGCTCTGCTCGCCAGAATCTGGACACGATTCAGAAAGCGCAAACCCGTATTTTCATCATCGGCGACTCGACTGCGGCAACCTATGAAAAGGGACGTTTCCCACGCATGGGATGGGGACAGGTTTTTGAACAACAGTTCAGTAAAAACAGCGGCGTAAAAGTCGTCAATGGCGCGCGTTCAGGCCGTAGCTCACGCGACTACTTCTACGAAGGCTGGTTCCGCCAGATGCAACCACTCATGAAGGAAGGCGATTTCCTGTTTATCCAAATGGGACATAACGATCAAAACTGCAATGGGGCAAAAGCGGTACGTGGCCCTGCTGATGTTGCTAACCTCTGTACTTACCCAAACGATGCCGCAGGGAAAAAACAGGTACCGCAGGGCAAAGCCGATATGTCATTCCAGACATCTCTGGAGCGCTACATCACCTTCGCCCGCCAGCACAAACTCACACCGGTTTTGCTTACCCCGACCACGCGAGTGAAAACGGCTGAGGGCAAAGAGGGCACACCAGCCGTACGCAGCCATTTCACCAGACAAAATGCAGATAACGGTTATGCGTTCATCGGCGATTACAGCCAGACCATCAAGGATACAGCAGCAGATAACAAGGTAATTTTACTGGACGTGGAACCTGACACTATCGCACTGGCGAATCAGGGCAATAGCGACCACTGGAAACAGTACTGGCTGGTGGTCGATCCCAAAAAATACCCTTTTTATCGCAATCAGGCTGGCAGTTTAAGCAAACCGGATACCACCCATTTTCAGAAAAAAGGGGCTATCGCCGTGGCTGGGATTATCGCTGATGCCATCCGACAGGAACCCGCATTAGCAGCGCTGGCGGAAAAAATGGCCAGCAAACACAAGTAGTCATCAGTTAGACAAAACGATAAGACAGAACCGCGCGCGGCATATTTCACGCCACGCGTTACCTCCCTTGACCTTACCGATTACAGGATGCTGGACATGATAAAAGCCTCAAACCTCTGCAAGACGCTGGCCCTAGCCATGTTAATTTCCTCCCCGTGGTCGTTAGCACAGGCAGCCGACTACAATGCGCTGGTTTCCAGCAACGCTGGGGATGCCAACGCCTATAAAACCATTACTGAAGCCATCGCCAGCGCCCCGGCAGACAGCTCACCCTTTGTTATCTATGTGAAAAATGGCGTATACCACGAACGCCTGACCATTACGCGCCCTAACATTCATCTACAAGGCGAAAGCCGTGACGGCACCGTGATCGCGGCAAACACCGCCGCCGGTACGCTCAAACCCGATGGCAGCAAATGGGGCACCTATGGCAGTAACACGGTGAAAGTCGATGCCCCCGATTTCAGCGCCCGTTCGCTGACCATCCGCAATGATTTCGATTACCCCGCCAATCAGGCCAAAGCCAACGACGATCCGACAAAATTAAAAGACTCGCAGGCCGTTGCGCTACTGGTTGCCGAAAATAGCGATCGTGCGTGGTTCCATGATGTCAGTCTGGTAGGGTATCAAGACACGTTATATGTAAAAGGCGGGCGCAGCTTCTTCTCGCAATGCCGGATCAGCGGCACCGTTGATTTCATCTTTGGCAACGGCACTGCACTGTTTGACGATTGTGACATCGTCGCACGTAATCGCACTGACGTGAAAGAGCAGCCGATCGGCTATCTCACTGCCCCCAGCACCGACATTAAGCAAAAATATGGACTGGTCATTATCAATAGCCGGGTGATTAAAGAAAAAGACGTCCCGGTGAAAAGCTATGGTCTGGGTCGCCCCTGGCATCCAACTACTACTTTTGAGGATGGTCGTTATGCCGATCCTAACGCGATCGGCCAAACGGTATTCCTGAACACCAGCATGGGCGACCACATCTATGGCTGGGACAAAATGTCCGGCAAAGATAAACAAGGCGAGAAAATCTGGTTCCACCCGCAGGACTCACGCTTTTTCGAGTATAAATCCAGCGGTAAAGGAGCAGAGAAAAACGATCAGCGCCGTCAGTTAAGCGATGCGGAAGCAGCGGAATACACCGCAGACAAGGTCTTGGCAGGCTGGGTTCCCACCGCGCCTAAAGGGAAGTAGAAGTTAGAGTAGAAGTCAATGTGACGAAGCCAGCCTCATCAGGCTGGCTTCTAAAACGAAACAACGCGAGGCGAGACGATTAAATCGCTTCTTCGTCCTCTTCACCAGTACGAATACGGACAACACGTGCCACGTCAAAGACAAAGATTTTACCGTCACCGATTTTACCTGTCTGCGCAGTCTGTGTGATGGTTTCCACGCAGGTATCGACGATATCATCCTCCACAACAATTTCGATTTTTACTTTTGGCAGAAAATCGACCATGTATTCTGCACCACGATACAGCTCAGTGTGGCCTTTCTGACGACCAAAACCTTTCACTTCCGTTACCGTCATCCCTGTGATGCCCACTTCAGCTAACGCTTCACGCACATCGTCCAGTTTGAACGGCTTAATAATCGCATCAATTTTCTTCATGGAGGAACCTTTGTGTTATCTATGTAGCGGCCAAAGCCGAGCATCAGCAAATAAGCAGCATGTCAGAACTCAGGCGGACAATCTATTCCGTCATACTCCAGATTGCTGGTGCGTTGTTCAAAACGCTCACGTTTTGTCACGCAACGCGACTAATGTAGATTAACCCACCCCGCATACGCTGCGAGCGTACTGACAGTGCTTTCAGCACTAGTCTTTAAAATCGTTGGCATCCAGCTCGTGGCGGCCCAACAGTTTATAAAATTCCGTTCGATTACGCCCAGCCATTCGCGCAGCCTGCGTCACATTACCTTTTGCGATCTGTAATAATTTTCGCAGATAGTTGAGTTCAAACTGATGGCGCGCTTCAACAAACGTTGGCAGCACCGTGTTTTCCCCTTCCAGCGCCTGTTCCACCAACGCGTCGCTGATGACTGGCGCGCTAGTCAGCGCCACACACTGTTCAATGACATTCACCAGTTGACGCACGTTACCCGGCCAGCTTGCCGTCATCAAGCGCTTCATCGCATCGGTTGAAAAGGTGCGCACAAAAGGCTTGTGGCGATTGGCGGATTCACGCAGCAGATGATTTGCCAGCAGCGGGATATCTTCAGCACGTTCATGCAGCGCTGGCAACTTCATATTCACCACGTTGAGCCGATAATACAGATCTTCGCGGAATTCGTTTTTCGCCATCGCCTTCGGCAAGTCACGGTGCGTGGCGGAAATAATCCGCACGTCAATATCCAGATCGCGGTTGCTCCCCAGCGGGCGAACTTTTCGCTCCTGTAAAACGCGCAGTAGCTTAACCTGTAGGGACAGCGGCATATCGCCGATTTCATCTAAAAACAGTGTACCGCCTTCCGCAGCCTGAAAAAGCCCCTCACGGCTGCTGACCGCACCGGTAAAAGCGCCTTTTGCATGTCCAAACAGTTCAGATTCCAGCAGCGGTTCCGGCAGCGCGCCGCAGTTAATCGCAATAAAGGCTTTCTTCGCGCGCGGACTTGCCGCATGAATGGCCTGAGCCAGTACCTCTTTCCCGGTTCCGCTCTGGCCATTAATCAGCACGCTGACGTCCGACTGTGCAACCATTCTGGCCTGTTCCAGCAGGCGCAACATAATCGGGCTGCGTGTCACGATAGTTTCACGCCAGCTCTCATCGCCTGCTGGCGCGGACAATGCCAGCGCTTCATCGATCGCTTTGTAGAGCGCATCACGATCAACGGGCTTCGTCAGGAAGCTGAAAACCCCCTGCTGTGTGGCGGCCACGGCATCGGGAATCGAACCATGAGCGGTTAAAATGATCACCGGCATTCCCGGCTGATAGCGCTGAATTTCGGAAAACAGCGCCATGCCATCCATCTCGTCCATACGGAGATCGCTGATCACCAAATCGAACGTCTCGCGCGTCAACAGTCGCAGCGCATCCTGGCCGCTCTCCGCCGTTATCACGCTAAATCCTTCGCTGGTCAGGCGCATACCCAATAGCTTCAACAGGCTGGGGTCATCATCCACGAGCAATAAACTTGCCGTTTTTCGGGCTGTCATTGTCTTGTTGACTCCTTCTTCGTCGTCGGTTTGTCCGTATGCGATTCCATCGGCGGCGTATAGGTGTCATCCGCATCCACTGGCTCATTTCTGGATTTCGTTGCCGAATTACGCGAACCGTCTCGATTCACACCTGCACCGTCACGGCGATCGATATCGTTATCCGGCATTTCCCCCGACAATTGCTTACGCGACGACAGCTGACGTTCAATATCCGTCAGATTTTCCAGTTTCTGCGTGGTCGTTTCTAACTGGTATTGCAGGTGATTTTGCTGAACACGTAGGGCGTCTAACTGCTTGTCGCTGGATTCCTGTAAACACTTATAGCGCAGGCGTTCATCCGACAGCGCCAGAAACAACGTTTGTCTGTCACGCCAGGTTTGCATCAGCGGACGCAGCGCCGCAGGGAAAGCCAGACGGTATACATTGATCTGTTCCAGCATTTGACGTCGTTCCGCCTGAGTAATACCGGCATTATCGAGTAGAATGCCCTGCTTAAATACGCTATCCCAGCTATCCCCCGCGACCTGGTCAGCTTCCTCACGGGCCTGGAATTGCGTTAAACGTCCGGCACAGTCCATCGCCCGCAGCCAGTAAAGCGCGTTATTCATGGATTCACGATCGTCCATCTGCCATAGGTGCTCGCATTGCGCGATACGGAAATCGGCAACCTGCTCTTTCGGCGGCATCGCTTCTGTTTCCAGCAGTGCCGTGCCATTGTTTATATGGCTATTACACGCAGCCAAAACGAGCGGCGACGACACCATCGCCGTCTTCAAAAGACGGGAAAAAACGTTATTCGCAAGCCATCCCTTTATAAACCATGCATTCATTATCTATTCATTCTCGGACGTTATTCATTATCGGAAAGCAAGGGCAGCTCGATGCGGAAACACACATCAGCATAGTCCACAGTAATCAGGCTAAGCTCACCACGCATACGACGAATGCAATCACGCGCGATGCTTAGTCCCAACCCGCTTCCTTTAACCGCGCCACGGCGCTGATGGCTTCCCTGATAAAAAGGCTCAAAAATCATTCCCCGCTCTGCATCGGGGATTGGCGTACCATTGTTGGCAACATCAATTTGAACGCGATTGCCAACCTGACGGCTATAAATCCAAATGTTACCGGATTCCTTACCGTAGTGCACCGCATTGGAATAGAGATTATCAATCACGCGCATCAGCAGTGTCGTTTCCGCCCAGCAGTGCTCAACGGCCAGCGTGACATCAGTATGAATCATTTTTGCGCGGGCTGGCAGACTGTGGGACGACACGACAATATCGACAATCTCTTCAATTTCAACCTGTTCCAGTTCAGTCGGCGTATCCGCCAGCTTACGGTTATAATCCAGCAGTTGATCGATCAACTGTAACAAATGGCGGCTGCTGCTATCGAGGATAGCGACAACCTCTTTCTGGTCGGCTGTCAGTGGGCCAACCACCTCATCGGCCAGCAGTTCGGTGCCTTCCCGCAGGCTCGCCAGCGGCGTTTTGAGTTCATGGGAAATATGGCGTAAGAATTCATGTCGCTGCGACTCCAGCCAGGACAGACGCTCACTCAGCCAGATAATGCGCTGCGCCAGCGTCCGAATCTCACGCGGGCCTTTGAACGTGCTGGTGTTGCCCAACGAACGCCCTTCCCCGAGGCGATTAATCATTCGTTCTACGCCATTAACCGGGCCGATAATCATCCGCGTAAAGAGTACCACCAACAGCACGCTGACCAGAAATAAGAGCAACGCCTGCCAGCCAAAGAACTGGCCGCGTTCGGAAATAGCCCGTTGGAGCTGTTGCCCGCGGGAGAACACGACGTCACGCGTTACCTGCACCATTTGTCCGTTAGCGCGAGAAAACCCTTCCAACAGGCTGGATGCAATTTGTTCCGGGCCACTGTTATGGCAGCGTATTTCGCTGAGTTGAGTAAGAAGCTGACGCAGCGTCTGGTAATAGCGGGGATCGGGCAGCACCTGCGCGTGGGAGTCCAGCATTTGCGAATACTGTTTACGCTGGTTCTGATAGAGCGCCGCTAGCGTTTGATCATCCAATACGCAGTACTGCCGGTAACTACGCTCCATCGCCAGCGCCACGCTGGTCATCGTCTCACTGCGGCGGGCATCCGCCAGCGTTGTCCGGTTGATATCGGCAGCCTGTTCGCTCAGCATGTTCAGGCTTTGGTAAGCCTGGTAGGCCAGCACCAACAGCGGCAGCAACACCAATAAGAACGCCATAATAACTAATTGCCGCAGGGAACACGGGAATAAACGCCATCGTTTCAAAGAAATCATCTCGTTACCTATCGAATCCGCATTGATGCTAACCGAGTCTTATAAAAGTTCAACGTTTTCCCTTGTAACACGCGCGACGCTTCGCAATACGGCGTGAATGACAATATAACGTCGTAAAAAGTAACGCCGTAAAAAGCAATCAAGGGGATTCTCAGGAGGATGGGTGACGGGGAGTCAAACGTCACGCGGCCAGAAGAATCGCTCCCTCTGGCCGCGTAATTGAATAGGCGGTGCCTCACTCAACGTGTCGCCCGATGCTTGATAACGTTCGTTTTCACGCCCTGTTATCGGTCTGGTGGACGATAGGCACCCTTTCTTTTGGCATCATTCCAGATGTTATGAGCGAAAATATTTGCCAGTCAGCAACGCAATCATAACCAGTTGAATGAGCAACGTGAGTTATATAGCACTTATCATGCCAAGCATTGACGATAAAAAATAAAACCATGATTATAAATGATTTTTAATTTAACTCTCGCCCAAAAACCCATTATCCAGGGTAACAATAACGAAAGTGTGTGGCAAAAAGGCGATTTATGTCGCTAAAAACAGACAGCTTTATAATATAGTCATGCATCTTATATAAATCAAACAGTTAAATGTCACCAATTAGAGACAGAAAAAACCAACCCGTCGCGAAAAAACGACAAATGGAGAAAACGGGACGTGAAAAAGGGGCCGAAGCCCCTTCACTATCAGACATTCACTCAGCCAAGCTGTCTGCGTGCATTGCGGAACATACGCATCCACGGACCATCTTCTCCCCACTCTTCTGGGTGCCAAGAGTTGCTGACAGTGCGGAACACACGCTCAGGGTGAGGCATCATGACGGTTGCACGGCCGCTGGAGCTGGTTATCGCCGTAATACCGTTTGGTGAGCCATTCGGGTTAGCCGGATAGTTCTCAGTGACCTGCCCGTAGTGGTTGATGTAACGCAGCGCTACCAGGCCGCGTTCTTCAATCACCGCTAAATGCGCATCGTCGCGAACTTCAACCTGTCCTTCACCGTGTGAAACAGCAATCGGCATGCGCGAGCCTGCCATATCGTTCATGAACAGCGATGGGCTTTTCTCCACTTTGACCAGACTGAAGCGCGCTTCAAAACGGTCAGATTTATTGCGGACAAAACGCGGCCAGAGATCGGCCCCTGGAATCAGCTCACGCAGATTGGACATCATCTGGCAGCCGTTACATACGCCCAGAGCCAGCGTCTGCGGACGCAGGAAGAATTCAGCGAATTCATCACGCACGCGGGAGTTGAACAGAATAGATTTAGCCCAGCCTTCACCTGCGCCCAGCACATCACCGTAAGAGAAGCCACCGCAGGCAACCAGCGCCTGGAAATCCTGCAAGTTACGGCGATTCGCCAACAGGTCGCTCATATGGATATCGATCGCATCAAAACCAGCACGGTGGAACGCTGCCGCCATTTCTACATGAGAGTTCACGCCCTGCTCGCGCAGGACGGCCACTTTAGGCCGGGCATTCTTAGCGATATAAGGTGCAGCAATATCTTCCTGCGGATCGAAGGTCAACGACACGTTAAGACCGGGATCGTTATCATCCTGTCTGGCAATATGTTCCTGATCGGCACACTGCGGGTTATCACGCAGACGCTGCATCTGCCAGCTAGTTTCAGCCCACCAGCGTCGCAGCGTCGAACGACTTTCCTGATAGATCGCTTCTGCACCCTGATTGATGGTGAAACGCTTTCCTTTTTCAGCCTCACCGAGGTAATGCACACAATCGGCCAGACCATGCAGCGCCAGAACGGCCTCCACTTCGGCACGACGTGCGGCTGGAATCTGAATGACGGCCCCCAGCTCTTCGTTAAACAATGTCGCCAGCGTATCTTCGCCTTGAGACGCAATATCGACGGTAATGCCGCAATGCCCTGCAAACGCCATCTCTGCCAACGTAACAAGCAGGCCGCCATCTGAACGGTCGTGGTAAGCCAAAAGTGCGTTGTCCGCAACCAATTGTTGCATGGCATTAAAGAAGCCCGCCAACTGCTCTGGGCTATGAACATCAGCCGTCTTACGACCGAGTTGACGATAAACCTGTGCCAGTGCCGTCGCGCCCAGTGCCTTATTGCCAGCCCCCAGATCGATCAGCAGCAGCGCATTATCCTGCCCGATACGCAGCTGTGGCGTGACCGTATTACGCACGTCTTCCACGCGCGCAAACGCTGAGATCACCAGTGACATCGGCGAGGTAACCGTGCGATCTTCGCCACCTTCCTGCCAGCGGGTTTTCATCGACATGGAATCTTTACCGACCGGGATCGTTAGACCCAGTGCCGGGCACAGTTCCTCGCCCACGGCTTTCACCGCGTCGTACAGTCCGGCATCTTCGCCCGGATGTCCTGCGGCCGCCATCCAGTTCGCAGACAGCTTCACGCGGGTAAGCGGACCGATATGCGTGGCGGCAATGTTCGTCAACGCTTCACCTACGGCCAAACGCGCGGATGCCGCGAAGTTACGCAGCGCAACTGGTGCACGTTCCCCGATAGACATCGCCTCACCGTAATAGCTGTCCAGGCTGGCGGTAGTCACGGCACAGTCAGCTACTGGCACCTGCCACGGGCCAACCATCTGATCGCGTGCCACCATACCGCTAACAGAGCGGTCGCCAATGGTAATCAGGAAGGTTTTTTCTGCTACCACAGGCAAGTGCAGCACGCGTTCGACCGCTTCAGCCAGATAGATGTCATCACGCTGTAGTGGCGTACCTTCAACCTGCTTGCGCTCAACGTCACGCAACATCTTTGGCGTTTTACCCAGCAGCACATCCAGCGGTAAATCGATAGGTTTGTTGTTGAAATGACGATCGTTCATCGTCAGATGCAATTCTTCCGTCGCCTCACCAATCACCGCATAAGGTGCACGCTCTCGACGACAAATTTCATCAAACTGTGCCAGTTGCTCTGGCGCAACAGCCAGAACGTAGCGCTCCTGCGATTCATTACACCAGACTTCCAGCGGGCTCATGCCCAGCTCGTCGTTCAGAATATCGCGCAGTTCAAAGCGACCACCGCGGCCACCGTCACTTACCAGCTCCGGCATTGCGTTGGACAAGCCGCCTGCACCGACATCGTGAATGAACAGGATCGGGTTGGCTTCCCCCAACTGCCAGCAGCGGTCGATCACTTCCTGACAGCGACGCTCCATTTCCGGGTTATCGCGCTGTACCGAAGCAAAATCCAGATCCGCATCAGACTGACCTGATGCCATAGAAGATGCCGCACCGCCGCCCAGACCGATATTCATGGACGGTCCGCCCAGTACAATCAGCTTGGCGCCAACGCTGATTTCACCTTTCTTAACGTGATCGGCGCGGATGTTACCAATGCCGCCCGCTAGCATGATCGGTTTATGATAGCCACGCAGCTCTGCGCCATTGTGGCTATCAACGCGCTCTTCATAGGTACGGAAATAGCCCGTCAGTGCAGGACGACCAAATTCGTTGTTAAATGCCGCGCCGCCCAATGGGCCTTCAGTCATGATATCCAACGCGCTGACAATACGTTCTGGCTTGCCGAACTCTTCCTCTTCCCACGGCTGGATAAAGCCGGGAATACGCAGGTTCGAGACGGAAAAGCCCACCAGACCCGCTTTCGGCTTGGAGCCACGGCCTGTAGCGCCTTCATCGCGGATTTCACCGCCAGAGCCCGTTGCAGCACCCGGCCACGGCGAAATTGCGGTTGGGTGGTTATGCGTTTCAACTTTCATCAGGATATGTGCATCTTCCTGATGGTAAGTATATTGCCCGTTAGTACCCGTGTAGAAACGACCGACGGCGGAACCTTCCATGACAGCGGCGTTATCTTTATAGGCAGAGAGAACGTGATCGGGCGTGTGTTCAAACGTGTTTTTGATCATTTTGAACAGTGACTTTGGCTGAGCGACACCGTCGATCACCCAATCAGCATTAAAGATCTTGTGGCGACAGTGTTCAGAGTTCGCCTGTGCGAACATATACAGCTCGATATCGTTAGGATTGCGCCCCAGTTTGGCGAAGGCTTCCAGCAGATAATCAATTTCATCTTCCGCCAATGCCAGTCCCAGACGGACGTTAGCCTCTTCCAGCGCCTGACGCCCTTGCAGCAGAATTTCGATGCGTTTGAAAGGTGCAGGCTGATGATGAGAGAACAGCGCTTCGGCCTGTTTCAGGTCGCTAAATACGCTTTCCATCATCCGGTCATGCAGCAATGCCCCCAGTTGCTGCCATTGTTCATCGCTCAGCGTAGGCGCATGAATATAGAAAGCCAGACCGCGTTCCAGACGCAGTACCTTGCTTAATCCACAGTTATGGGCGATATCCGTTGCTTTGGAAGACCACGGCGAAATGGTGCCGGGACGCGGCGTGACCAATAATAAATGACCTTGCGGCTCATGCTCCGCGAGAGAAGGACCATACTTCAGCAAACGTGTCAGTTTGGCCTGTTCATCGGTGTTCAGCGGGGCGCTGACATCGGCGAAATGTACGTATTCAGCATAGATATCGCTGACCGGCAAAACGTGCTCTTTGCAGCGGACCAGCAATTTATTAATACGAAAAGCCGATAAAGCAGGTGAACCACGCAGTATTTCCATAATCTAAAATTCTCTCGTCTTCGATGCACTGGCTGCGATACAGCCATTGGGCACAACAGGGGGGAAACGCGCACATTATAGAGAATCCTTCCCCCGGACGAAACCGTTTGCGTGGCGATAATTTCATATCCTATCCGGAGAATGATTAATCGGTGACCAAATCAATAAAAGTTGCACACTGGCGGTTTGTTAAGCAAAATGCCCTCACTCTGGGAAATGACGTATAAAAAAACTGCCGTTACAGACAGACTGGCCGCACGGCCGCCGAGAGATAACTATTTGAAGCCTTTAAAATTAAATTATTTTTTCATCGGGATTATCACGTTACTGCTGGCGTTAGCGCTATGGCCAAGCATTCCCTGGCGTAGTAGCCAGGATGTCCAGCTCAGGCAGATCCTCTCACGCGGTGAGTTGCGTATCAGCACCGTTAATTCACCGCTGACTTATGCATTGAGCAGCGGATCCCCGACAGGTCTGGATTATGAACTGGCAAAACGTTTCGCCGACTACCTCGGCGTCAAGCTGGTGGTTTCGTCACGTAAGAATCTTGACGAACTGTTTAACGATCTGGACAGTGGCGACGCTGATCTGCTGGCTGCCGGGCTGATTTACAATCATGAGCGTTTGGAACGCTTCCGTGCTGGCCCAACCTACTACTCCATTTCACAACAGATGGTCTACCGCCTCGGCTCGCCTCGTCCGAAAACGCTGGATAAGCTGCAAGGTCGGCTTGTCGTCACATCCGGTTCCGCGCACGCCGCCACGCTGCGTGATCTAAAGACAGAAAAATACCCGCAGTTGAACTGGGAATCCGCCTCCGACCAGAGCACGCAGGAACTACTGAAACAGGTTGCCGACGGCAAGCTGGACTACACGCTGGGTGATTCGGTCACCATCGGTTTAATGCAGCGTATCCATCCGCAGCTCGCCGTCGCCTTCGATCTCAGCGACGAAGAACCGGTCACCTGGTATATGCGCCGTTCGCACGATGACAGCCTGTCTGCCGCACTGCTGGACTTCTTCAGCCAGATTGTCGAAGACGGGACGCGCGCGCGTCTGGAGGAGAAATATCTCGGTCACGTTGGCGAGTTTGACTATGTCGATACCACCACGTTCCTGAGCGCGATTGATGAAACGCTGCCAGACCTGCGCCCACTGTTTGAAAAATACGCCACCGATATCGACTGGAAGCTGCTGGCCGCCATCTCTTATCAGGAATCGCACTGGAACCCACAGGCGACGTCACCGACCGGCGTGCGCGGGCTAATGATGCTCACGCGCAACACCGCAGAAAGCCTGAACGTCACCGATCGGGTCGATCCTGAACAAAGTATTCGCGGCGGCGCGCAGTATATGTCACACATGATGCAGAAAATGCCGGACACCATCCCGGAGGATGAAAAAATCTGGTTTGCGCTGGCGTCCTACAATATGGGGTACGCCCACCTGCTTGATGCACGCAAATTGACGGAAAAACAGAAAGGTAACCCTGACAGTTGGGTCGATGTGAAAATGCGTCTGCCGATGCTAAGCCAAAAGCGCTATTACACGCAAACCACCTACGGCTACGCGCGCGGACACGAAGCCTACAACTATGTGGAAAACATTCGGCGCTATATGGTGAGTCTGGAAGGCTACCTGATAGAAAAAGAAGCTAAGGCACAGCAACAGACCCAGATCGCACAGGGCTATCCGGCCGTTCCTCTCAACAAGGTGCCGGAATAAGCCTGCATTAAAGCGACTATTCCTACTGCGCGGCGTTTTTCTCTGCCGCCCGACGGGCTTTATGCTGCTCACGGCGCAAGCGGAAGAACGCGCTGAGCGTTGCAGCGCATTCATCAGCCAGAATGCCGGATTCAATCACAATCTGATGATTCATACCCGGGTGGCGCAGAATGTCCACCAGCGACCCCGCGGCTCCTGTTTTCTCATCTGACGCGCCGTAAACCAGACGGCCAATACGGCTGTGTATCATCGCACCCGCGCACATGATACAAGGCTCCAGCGTGACGTACAGCGTTGTCTCCAGCAGGCGGTAGTTCTGCAACACCTGCCCTCCCTGTCGCAACGCCATAATCTCCGCGTGTGCGGTAGGATCGTGATGCCCTATCGGCCGGTTCCATCCTTCGCCGATCGCTTCGTTATCCAGCACCAGCACCGCGCCAACAGGCACTTCACCTTCATCCTGAGCGCGCTGAGCCAGCGTTAATGCATGGCGCATCCAGTATTCATCGTTACGCAGATTACCCACATTTCCTCGCTCAATTGTTGATATTTTGGCGGCGCATTATACATAGATGAAGGGCTGAAAAAATCATTCCAGCTGTTGCAGGCTACCTTTAGGGGTGACTCGCCAGCGGTGTTCGCAGAAATAGAGCAGCGGGTTGTCTTGCTTACTGTCGCTGTAACCGCTGTAGAGTTTGAGCGGCGCGCCTAAACGCTGCTCCATCTGAACGACTTTTTCATGCCCCAGGCAGCGCAACGTCAATACCCAGCCGCCGTAGCGACGTGTAATCTGGCTTCCCATCAGGCGCACGCCGGGCAGAAAAGGGGAATCATGATAAACCTGTTCCACCAGTCGCTGCGGCGATCCAGTTACCAGCCAAACCTGCGCATCGCTGTCTTCAAGATAGGTTTTCAGCCGCTGCTGAACCTGTGGAAACGGGATGACATCATGACGAAACGCACCGACAAACTGCTTTTCCTGTTGAACCAGTTCATCTTCATCGCGCCCGAATGTAATCGCCCATAGCAGCCAGCTCATCGGCCACCGGGCCGCACGGCCGCGAATCAATAACCCCAAGCCGATAACGGGCAATAGCGGGATAACCAAAACCAGATTTAGCGGCAACCGACGAAGTAAAAAACGCAGAAAGCTGCCAAACATGTCCTGCTGATGCAACGTGCCATCCAGATCAAAAAAAACAATGCGTTGCTCTCGCTTATCACTCAAAACGTGTCTCCCGACTTACCTCAAAATAGTTTTATCCGCCAATCAGCGCCTCACGCAGATAGCCGTTGTGTTGTTTCAGGCGCTCACGCGCCGATTCCACATCAATATTCGCCAGAAGCATGAGAATTGCAGGCTTCACGTCATTATCCGCCTGCACCAGCGCCTGACGCGCCCTTTCCCGATCGGCACCGGTCGCTTCAACGACGATGCGGCAAGCCCGATCCAACAGCTTCACATTAGTTGCCTTCACATCCACCATCAAATTCTGGTACACCTTTCCCAGCTTAACCATTACGCCGGTAGAAATCATATTCAGAACTAATTTTTGTGCCGTACCTGATTTTAGCCGCGTTGAGCCGGTTAACGCTTCCGGGCCAACCACCGGAGAAATCGCCACCTGCGCGTCTTGTGCGATAGGCGAATGGGGATTGCAGGAAATCGCCGCCGTTCGGCAGCCTACGCTACGCGCATAGCACAATGCGCCAATCACATAGGGTGTCCGGCCCGATGCCGCAAGGCCGATCACCATATCCGCCGCAGTTAAACCCAGCGCTTTTAAATCCGCCTCACCGAGTGCGGGATCGTCTTCCGCCCCTTCTACCGCTTTTAGCAACGCGCCCGGTCCGCCTGCAATCAGGCCGATAACCACTCCATGTGGCACACCAAACGTCGGCGGACACTCTGAAGCATCCAGCACGCCCAAACGGCCGCTGGTCCCCGCGCCCAGATAGATCAGCCGCCCACCTTCTTGCAGTGACACCGTCGCCAGATCGACAGCCTCGGCAATCGCAGGTAAAACCTGCGCAATAGCTTCGGGCACTTTCCGATCTTCCTGATTAAACGCGTGCATCATCTCCAGCGTAGAGAGTTGATCCAGCCCCATCGTCGCCGGATTACGTGTTTCGGAAACCAGTTTCCCTAAATTAAGATTCTCTCCATCCATCACATCTGAACGCATTCTGCTACCTCATGCTTTATATCAGCGCGCTACACGCCTATGACAAACCACCCTTTTCACCACTATACTGCTTTTGGGGTCTAGGAAAGTACGCTATTCTGCATAACACTATCTGCCTCACTCTCCATATGCATCTCGCAAGGTAAACAGAGAAACCTCAGTGCAGCTCTCCGGGTTCAGACTCTCCAGTTACAGGCTTTTCTTTATTAGCTGTCTGCTGTTTCTGCTGGCGGGTTCCCTACGTGCGGACTGGGATTTTATTACCATTAATCAGCGAACCGAGCAGCTTTATGGCCCGGCAACGCCCGATGCTCGCCGCCGGATAGATGAATGGCAAACGCTGTTGGTCAATTCCCGTAATAAAGAAGAAAAAGCTCTGCTAAGCAGCGTGAACCAATTTTTCAATGACCGTATGCTGTTTCGTGATGATATCGTCGTCTGGAATCAGGAAGATTACTGGGCAACCCCGATTGAAGCACTGCGTAAAGGTGCCGGGGACTGTGAGGATTATGCGCTCGCCAAGTATTTTACGCTACGCCACTTAGGCGTTCCGGCGGATAAATTACGTATTACCTATGTTAAAGCCCTGCGTCTGAATAAAGCGCATATGGTGCTAACCTATTATCCCACGCCAACCTCGATTCCACTGGTGCTGGATAATCTGACCAACAAGATCCAACCTGCGACAGAGCGCAATGATTTAGTGCCGGTGTATGCCTTTAATGGCGGTGGTCTCTGGCTGCCCGGAGCCAGCGGCAGCAACAAACGCGTCGGTGACAGTAAACGACTTTCACGCTGGCAGGATGTCTTAACCAAAATGCGTGCCGAAGGGTTTTCAATTGAGGAGTAAGGGTAGGCTATGTCTCTATACAAACAATTACTGATAGCCATCTGCCTGTTTGTGCTAATTATTTTCAGCGGGAGTTTTTTCGTCAGCCTGGAAAATTCGCGTGAACAGTACAATAACCAGCTTCACTCTCACGCGCAGGATGCCGCTACCGCACTAGGGCTTTCCCTGACGCCGAACATCGATGACCCGGCGATGGTAGAGCTGATGGTCAGCTCGATTTTCGACAGCGGCTATTTTTCCAGTATTCGCGTGCGAGATTTAAAAACCGGCAACGTCACGCTGGAACGCATCGCGTCGCCGGATATCCCTGACGTACCGGCCTGGTTTGTGCGGCTAGTCAACCTTCAGCCCGGCGCGGGTGAAGCGATCGTGATGCGCGGCTGGGAACAGGCGGCAAAAGTTGAAGTCATCAGCCACCCGATGTTCGCAGTGACCCGACTGTGGCGCAGCAGCACCGCCTCTTTCCTGTGGTTGCTCGGCTGTGGCACGCTGGGCGTGTTTATCGGTGCGCTGTTCCTGCGTCGCCAGCTACGCCCGCTCGATTATATTGTCGACCAGTCGCTGGCGATTACCCGTCGTGAATTCCTTAGCCAGCCAGATTTACCCAATACGCCAGAATTTCGCCGCGTCGCGCAGGCGATGAACCTGATGGTTAGCAAGCTCAAAACGCTGTTCGAAGAGGAAGCGGAGCGAAGCGAGCGCCTACGTCAGGAAGCTTATCAGGATCCTCAAACCGGATTGAATAACCGCCGCGCGTTTGACATGCAGTTCAACGACAAACTGGCCGATGAGGAAACCGCGCCCGGCTTTCTTATCATGATTCGCGTGCAGGATTTGGCGGGAATGAACCAGCGGTTGGGCGGTCAGCGTACCGATGCGCTATTAGCCTCCGTCGGGCATATCTTGAGCAAAACGCAGAAACAACATACTAATACAGAGAGCCTACTGGCGCGCATCCGTGGGGGAGAATTTGCGCTATTCTGTCCCGGTTTAGTCGATAAAGAAGCCTATGCGCTGATTGGCGAACTGACGCGCAACATCGAAACCTTGCATCTGACGGGCGAAACAGACGTCTCCCCTGTCGCCCAATTCGGCATGGTGCCTTTCCATCCCGGCGATACCGCACAATCGCTGTTTATTCAGGGCGATCAGGCGCTCACGCGAGCCGAAAGCAATACCGATACCAGCGCCCCTCACGAGATACCGTCCGTTAGTACCGAACAGCTCGAAACCGCTCGCCATAGGTGGTTTAACCTGCTCGATCCTATTCTGGAACAGGAACGCTTGCAGCTTTTCCTGCAACCGGTCGTCGCCTGTGACGATCCCAGCCAGGTGTTACATCACAAGGTACTGGCTCGCATTCAGGATGCGCAAGGTAACAGTATCGCCGCAGGCCGCTTCCTACCGTGGATTCAACGCTTTGGCTGGGATACCCGTCTGGATCAAACGATGCTGCGCGAAGTGCTGGACTATCTCCGTCGGCACGACGGCAATCTGGCGCTGAGCCTGTCCGGTACCACCGTCCTGAATCTTCATCTGCTCGCCGATCTGCTTGCCCCATTGAAGCATCAGCCTGACGTCGCCAGACGACTGATTCTGGAGCTGGATGAGAACCAATTGCCAGACAGCACCCAACTGGAAGCCTTAATCAAGCTGCTGAATGAGCATGGCTGTGCGCTGGGGCTACAGCATTTTGGTGGGCGCTTTAATATGATTGGTAACCTGTCCCAATGGGGGCTGGCTTATCTGAAAGTCGATGGCAGCTACATCCGCAACATCGATCAGGAAGACGATAAGCAAATGTTTATCGAAGCGCTGTATCGCGCCACCAACAGTATTGCGCTGCCGCTTATCGCTGAACGTGTTGAAACCGCCGGTGAGCTTAAAGTGCTTCAGGAGATGGGATTGCAGGGAGCGATGGGACGGCTGCTGGGTGAACCGGCACCCGCGGTCAGAGTCTGATGCAACATCGTTTTAGCTAACGGCCTTAACACCCCGGCTTCTCACGACAATATTGAGAAGCCGGAGCCATAATGAAAAGCAGGGATCGACGCTAAGATATCCTCTCTCTACAACATCATTTCTTCAAAACATCGTCTCTTCATCGTCGCCAATCAGCTTGTTTAATCCGCCATTCAACGCTTCACGCGCCTGCGCACGGTTGATCAATTTCAGCTGTGCCGCCTGAGGGAAATCGGTAATGCTCACTACGCCTTTTTGAATCAAAACCTGAATTAAATCCTCCAGCACGCGCACCATTTCCAGATCGCTTTGCCGCAGTTGCTGAAGGCTGGACATCGCTGCCTGATGGCTACGGAACCAGGCCTGCGCCTCACGCGAATCATCAGGTAACTCGCCATTCATTTCAGGAAAAGGACTCTGCTCTACCTTCATCAGGTGGCCATCACTGTCGCGCTGGATATAAAACATTCTCGGAGACCTTTTAAGTTTTTGATAAAGACAGGAGCCAGATCGGCTCCTTTTCCCCTTTCCTGTCAGCTAGACGATTCAGGCTTGCTGACCAGACTCTCCAGCGACGGTAATGCGCCGTTATAATGTTCCAACGTAATCGACACTGCAACCGTTCCGCCTTTATCCGCCGTAAAGTTCCCCGCCGTGCTCACTTCAATCGTCGGTGAACCCTGATTATCGGTGATACGAATATAGCGGCTGATATCGGTTCCTTCCTCCAGTTCGCCCACCAGATCGCTTAAATCAATCCGGTCACCCTCTTTGGCATTAAAGTCTTTGATCACATCGTTGCCAATATCGCCTGCCTGCCACTTAAAGGTATCCGCGCCTGCGCCGCCGATGAGCGTATCGCCCCCAGCGCCACCAATCAGGATGTCGTCTCCGCTACCGCCATAAAGTAGGTCGTTACCCTCTCCGCCAATCAGCGTATCGTTTCCGCCCTGCCCGAAAAGAATATCATTCCCTGCTCCACCACTGAGTGTGTCGTTGCCATCGTTCGCCGACGACAGATCAAACTCGGCGCTGTGCGTTGCAATGTAGCTATGCATCTCTTTCGCAGTGGGTACACCGGTTTGCATACCTAACTGCTTGCCAATGTAGTTCTGCAAGGCGGTGATACCATTGCCGTCGATATTAGGAAATGACACGACATCGCCGAACAGCACATCATCGTTATATATGCCGGACATCGTGTCATTGCCCGCCGCACCGACACTCAGTCCATACTGTTCAGCACCTTCTGCCGAATAGCCGGTTGCCGTATCGTGATTGCCCATTTCTGTCGATGTTGCCTGCGCAACTACGTTGAATTTACCTGCGTCGACGGGCACGTCGAGCGTAATCTTGCCAGCCAGCGTCTGAGCATTGTTGGCGTTCTTAATGAGATACGATCCATCGTCACCAACGGTATACGTCACATTGTTAATGTGGTCGGTCAACACCGTTCCTTTCGGGATCCCCGTGAGTGTAATTCCTGACAGGGTTTCACTGCCGTCGCGATCGGTCAGGGCTGCCGACACATCCAACGTATGCGTCTGCGTCCCAGCCTGACCAGGCACCGTTTCTATCTTCGCGCTGTTCGTGCCCGGCGTGTATGTCGTACCGTCGCTGTAGATCACGCCTTCAATATTGTTACTGACCTGCGTGGTAAACGAGCCTGACTTGCCGCTGCCATCGGTATAGTTAACTTTCAGTCCGTCCAGCGTGTTAACCGACGTATCCTGATTGTTGTTCGTACTATAGGTTGCGTTATAAGTGTAACCCGTCTCTTTCATAACGAACACGTAGTCAGAATGCGCGCTGCTGCCATTATTCGTCCGGTTACCGTTAAACGAATCCAGATCGCGATGATCCTTACGATCCGCCGGCCAGTCACTCTGTCGATAGAAATACCCACTGTTGGAATGCACAACAAAGATATCGCTGTAGCTGCCATCCCCGCTGGTATTGCCCTGACTGTAATACGCTACCTTGCCATTGCCGACCACCTTGGGTACCGGATCCCCTTCGGTTAGCCAAACACGGACACCGTTGCCCACGGCGACAATTTGCCCATTTTGTACGTCGAAGCCACCGTCGGCGCTACCGCCATTGACCTTAATAATTTCCGACGAGGTCGGCGTTGTCGTACCACTGGTGATGCTCAGGCTCACTACCGGCGCATCCGCTACTGGTGCAATGCCGATATGCAACGCAGCGTTATCGCCCGTATTACCCGCGCTATCGACAGGCCGATAGCCAATATCACCCAGCGACGCGCCAGAGATATTTCCCACTGGCATAAAGCGTAGATCGGTGTTGTCAGCGGTAAAGGTTTGCCCAACCGTGACCGCTTTCCAACTCCCGCTATCGTTAAAATAGAGCGTGCCAGCGCTGGCTGGCGGTAAAGATGAAATCACGATGCTTGTGGTATCACTCGATACGCCCAGATCGCTCCAGTCAATATGGAGCGGCGTGTCTTCCGTTCCAGACACAATATTATCGTGTGCAGCTGGCGGCGTAACATCCATGATAGCCTGGCTGTTATCATGCGCCTGATTACCTGCCGCATCGGTTGCCGTCGCGCCAGCGGTAATCTTGCCTTCCGCTAACGTACTCAGATCGACATTCGCCTGCCATTTACCATTCGTCACAGGTACGTCATGCAGCGTAACCGACTTACCACTCACATCGGTAAAGACCAGATCGACCGTCTTCTCGTTACTGGTACCGCTGATTACCGTATTTTTCGACTCACTCTGGCTGACATACCCATCGTTACCGGCGAAATTCGTAATATCAATTTCTGGTGCGGTCGTGTCTACACCGTATGCATGATGGGTATTCGCCGTGGTGACGTTACCTGCCGCATCGCGTGTGGCGACGGTGGCACTCACCTCGCTATTTGCTGCAAGAACAGCGCCCGGCACGTTGACGCTCCAGGTTTTACCGTCGGCATTCACCGTCGTCTGGTAGGTCTCGCTACCGACGGTCACCGTCACCGCATCACCGGCTTTCACGTCATTATCGACTTTACCCGTCACGGCAATGCTCTGCCCTGACTCGGCGGCATTAATCACATTATCCGATGTGACATCGTCAATAGAGATGGATGCCGTTGGTGCAACGGTATCGACGCTATAAGCATGAGAAGCATTGGCGGTGGTGACATTGCCTGCGGTATCACGCGTCGTCACCGTGGCACTCACCTCACCGTTGGCGGCCAGTACCGAACCCGGCACATTGACACTCCAGGTTTTACCATCGGCATTCACCGTGGTCTGGTAGGTCTCGCTGCCGACGGTCACCGTCACCGCATCGCCCGCGTTGACGTCATTACCCACCTTGCCGGTGACGGCAATCATCTGGCCGGATTCACTGGCATTAATCACGTTATCGGACGTGACGTTATCGACAGTAATAGAAGCGGTTGGGGCCACCGTATCGACGCTGTAAGCATGAGTGGTATTGGCTGTCGTGACATTGCCTGCCGCATCACGCGTCGTGACCGTGGCACTCACCTCACCGTTTGCAGCAAGAACTGCGCCCGGCACGTTGACGCTCCAGGTTTTGCCATCGGCATTCACCGTGGTCTGGTAGGTCTCGGTGCCGACGGTCACCGTCACCGCATCACCGGCGTTGACATCGTTATCGGCTTTACCGGTGACCGCGATGGTCTGGCCGGACTCGGTAGCATTGATGACGTTATCGGACGTGACATTATCAATAGAGATAGAAGCCGTTGGTGCAACGGTATCGACGCTGTAAGCATGAGTCGTATTGGCGGTGGTGGCATTGCCTGCGGTGTCGCGGGTGGTGACCGTGGCAGAGATATCACCGTTGGCAGCCAGTACCGAACCCGGCACATTGACACTCCAGGTTTTACCATCGGCATTCACCGTGGTCTGGTAAGTCTCGGTGCCAACGGTCACGGTAACGGCATCGCCCGCGTTGACGTCATCACCCACCTTGCCGGTGACCGCAATGGTCTGGCCGGACTCGCTGGCATTGATCACGTTATCGGATGTGACATCATCGACAGTAATCGAGGCCACCGGTGCCACCGTATCGACACCGTAAGTGTGAGAGGTATTGGCGGTGGTGACATTGCCTGCGGTGTCGCGGGTGGTGACCGTGGCACTCACCTCACCATTGGCGGCCAGTACCGAACCCGGCACATTGACGCTCCAGGTTTTACCGTCGGCATTCACCGTGGTCTGGTAGGTCTCGGTGCCGACGTTCACGGTAACGGCATCGCCGGCTTTCACGTCGTTATCGACGTTACCGGTGACGGCAATCATCTGGCCGGACTCGCTGGCATTAATCACATTATCCGCTGTCACATCATCAATAGAGACAGAAGCCGTTGGTGCCACCGTATCGACACCGTAAGTGTGAGAGGTATTGGCTGTCGTGACATTGCCTGCCGCATCGCGTGTGGTGACCGTGGCACTCACCTCACCATTGGCGGCCAGTACCGAACCCGGCACATTGACGCTCCAGGTTTTACCGTCGGCATTCACCGTGGTCTGATAGGTCTCGGTGCCGACGGTCACGGTAACTGAATCACCCGCTTTAACTTCATTGCCGACTTTACCGGTGACCGCAATGGTCTGGCCGGACTCGCTGGCATTGATCACGTTATCGCTGGTAACGTTATCGACAGTAATCGAGGCCGTTGGTGCCTCGGTGTCGACACTGTAAGCGTGAGTCGTGTTCGCAGTCGTAACGTTACCCGCCGCATCGCGTGTGGTTACCGTGGCACTTACATCGCTGTTGGCGGCCAGTACGGAACCCGGCACATTGACACTCCAGGTTTTACCATCGGCATTCACCGTGGTCTGGTAGGTCTCGGTGCCGACGGTCACCGTCACCGCATCGCCAGGTTTGACATCGTTATCGACGTTACCGGTGACGGCAATGGTCTGGCCGGACTCGCTGGCATTAATCACGTTATCGCTGGTAACGTTATCGACAGTAATTGAGGCCGTTGGTGCAACGGTATCGACACCGTAAGTGTGAGAAGTATTGGCGGTGGTAACATTGCCTGCGGTGTCACGGGTGGTGACCGTGGCACTCACTTCACCATTGGCGACCAGTACCGAACCCGGCACATTGACACTCCAGGTTTTACCGTCGGCATTCACCGTCGTCTGGT